>JBJKRV010000171.1:0-17210 GCA_046704465.1 Opitutaceae bacterium
GGACAAGCGGCAGCGCCGAAAGCATCCGGCGCCCCGACCGGCACGATGCGGGCGGGCGGCTCACGGCTTGGCGGGGGCGGGTTTGCCGCCGAAGTCAAATTTCACCTGGGGTGGCTTCTCTGCCCCCGCGGTCGCCTTGAAATAGGCCTTCTCCTTGAAACCGAGCGCCGCGGCGATAAACACGTCCGGGATGCGCTTGATGGCGGAATCGTAGTCGCGCGCCACGTTGTTGTAGCGCTCCCGTTCGACGGCGATGCGGTTCTCCGTGCCTTCGAGCTGAGCCTGGAGCATCTGGAAATTGGCCGTGGCCCGCAGGTCCGGATAGCGCTCGGATACCATCAGCAACCGCGACAACGCATTGCCGAGCTGGCCCTGGGCCTGTTCGAACTTGGCGAGTTGGGCCGCGTCGGTCGGCGCCTGCGAGGCGTTGATCTGCACCCGGCCGACCGAGGCGCGGGCGTCCGTCACGGCGATCAGGGTCGACTTTTCAAAATTGGCCGCGCCCTGCACGGTCTGCACCAGGTTCGGGATGAGATCGGCGCGCCGCTGATACACGTTCTCGACCTGGGCCCATTGGGCGTCGACCGCCTGCGAACGGTTGACCAAACCGTTGTAGGCGCTGATGGCGGCGACGACGATGATCACGCCAAAGAGCACAAGCGCCCCGAAGATGCCAAGGATGACTTTACCCATAGTTGGGCCCACAAGTAGCGCGGGCTGAACGAGAACACAAGCTGCGACGCAATCCGTCCGCCACAAGCCGCCGGAGGCGCGAGCGGTCGGGCGCGCGTTCATCCCGTTTCACCGGCGCCTTCACCAACCCGTTCGCCGCCGCAGATGGAGCTGCTGGTGAAGGTGTTCGGGTACCTCGGTCAGAAAGCGGCTGGGCACGAGCAGGGCGGATGGACCTCCGCGGGCACTCACCATCGGGAAGCAGAGGTAGAGCTCGTCCTTTGCCCGGGTGGCAGCCACGTAGAAGAGCCGCCGCTCCTCGTCGAGATCGTCCGCCTCGATTGCCCGCCGGAGCGGAAACATCCCCTCGGCCAGCCCGATCACGAACACCACGCCATATTCCAGGCCCTTGGCCTGGTGCACGGTCGTCAGGCGCAGCGCGTCGGCGTCGGGATCCACCTGCCGGTCGCTGGTCTCGGAGTTGAGGAGCGCGATCTGCGCCAGCAGGTCCTGCATCTCGTCGAAGCGGCCGGCAAAGCCGACCAGGGATTTCAGGTCGTCGAGGCGCGACCCGTAGTTCGCGTAGGCGCCCTTGAGGTAGTCGCCGTACCAGCCCTCGATCGCCAGGGCGACGGCGCGCGAGGGTTTTTCGCGCTCCATGGCCGCCGCCACCTGGTGGAGCGAGGCGGTCAGCCGCGGCCAGTCCTCCCGCGCGTCCTTCGGGACGCGCGCCGCGACTTCGGCGGCGGCCAGGGCGTCGACCAGGTTCTGCTGGTGAGCCCGGGCGTGTTCGAGCGCGGCCTGGTGCAGCTTTTGCGCGCTCTTGTCGCCGACCTTCGGCAGCAGGACGGCCAGCCGCTGCCACGCCATCGTGTCGGCCGGATTATAGACAAACCGCAGCAGCGCCACGAGGTCCCGCACGTGCGCCTGTTCGAAGAAACGCACGCCGCTGGTGATGACGTACGGCAGGCCGAGCCGGGAGAGTTCGAGCTGCAGGTCGAGCGCGTGGAAGTGGGCGCGATAGAGGACGGCGATGTCGGACAGCGCGCGGCCCTCGTCGACCAGGCCCTTGACCCGCTGGACGACGAACTGGGCCTGCTCGCGCGTGTCCATCGCCTGCACGACGTACGGCTTCTCGTGGTCGGAGCGGGCGGGGCGCAGCACCTTGTCGAAGTGGCGGCCGCTCGGCTGGGCGGCCAGCACGCCGTTGGCGAAATTGAGGATCTGCGGCGTCGACCGGTAGTTGGTTTCGATGCGGTGGATCTGCGTTCCCGGGTGGCGGTCGGGAAACGTCATGATGTTCTCGAAGTTGGCCCCGCGCCACGAGTAGATGCACTGCGCGTCGTCGCCCACGGCCATGATGCGGTGGTCGGCGCCGACGATGTCGACGATCTCGGCCTGGAGGACGTTGGTGTCCTGGTATTCATCCACCAGCGTGTGGCGGAAGCGCCGCTGCAGGTAGGCGGCGACCTCGGGCGCGCCCCGCAGGACCTCGAGCCAGAGTTCGAGCAGGTCGTCGTAGTCGAGCACCCCCTGGCGACGCTTGCGTTCGCGGTAGGCGCCGGCAAACGCGCCGATGCGCTCGATCAGCGCCGTGTGCTGGGGGTAGAAACGGTCGATCGTCTCGCCGAGCGGCCGCCGGGTGTTGCGGGCGAAGCTGATGATCTCGAACAGCGGGCCCGGCCGCGGGTGCGTCTTGTCCTTGAAGAACGCCTTGTCCGCATCCTCGACCGTGTCGCGGAGCAGGTTGTCGGCCTCCTCGGCGTCGAGGATCGTGAACGAACGCGACAGGCCGATGGCGCTGCCGTACAGGCGCAGGACCTTGTGGCCGACGTGATGGAACGTCCCGCCCCAGAACCGGCGGGCCTCGACCCCGGTGAGTTCCTGCACCCGGTGCAGCATCTCCCGCGCGCCCTTGTTGGTGAAGGTCAGGAGGAGAATTTCGTCGGGGCGCACGCCCTGGGTGAGCAGGTGGGCCACGCGATAGGTGAGGGTGCGCGTCTTGCCGGAGCCGGCGCCGGCCAGCACCAGCAGCGGGCCGGGCGGCGCCGTCACGGCGGCGTACTGCTCGTCGTTGAGGTCGCCGCGGAAATCGATCGGGGGGATGGACGACGGGGCGCCGGAGTCGGGTGGAAGAGGAAAATCCATGGCGGCGGCGAAAGTACTCACGCAAAGGGAACGGGAGGCAAAGGTAAAGCGGCGGCTCCGGGAAGTTCGTCATTCGCGGCGCGCCGCGGATCCGGAAATCACGTTTCGTTCCGCCGGGTGGCATTCCCGCGGACTGGGGCTATATTGTGGCGTCGTTCGCCCCGAGGACGCCTCGGGCCCGGCCCCTCCATGGAACTCCCTTCCGACGCTCCTGCGGCGCACCCCGGCCGGTCGCGATCTTCGGGGCACGCCGTGATCTATGCCGGCATCATTTCCAGCATTGTCTTCCAGGTTTTGGAGGCCGTGTTGATCCCGCTGTTTGGCGGCGGCAGTCCGTGGGGACCGATGCGCATGATTGCCGCCATGGTTCTGGGCCGCGGGGTCTTGCCGCCGCCGGCCACCTTCAGCCTTGGCGTCGCCCTGGTTGCGCTCGTGGTCGATATCCTGCTGGCGATCGTCTACGTGTTCGTCCTCAGCTGGTTTATTCGCTTTTGGCGGCTGGGCCCCGCGCTGGCCGCCGGCGTGGTGTTTGGCGCGGCGCTTTTCGTGGTGAATTTCTACGGCTTCACGGTGGTGTTCCCCTGGTTCGTGATGGGCCGGAACCTGGTCACCCTCTGCACGCATGTCGTTTTCAGCGTGACCGCCGTCCTCGCCTACAAGGAATTGGCGCCGGCCTCGACTTGATCGGGCGGCGGCCGGGGCACCGTCCGCCCCTCGCTCGATTCGTTGCCGGCGCCGTCCAACGGATCCATCTTCTGCCCATGCATCGCCTGCAATTCTCCTGTCTGATTGCGGCCGTCGGTCTGGCGACCGCGTGGGTTCACGGCAGTCCGGCCAGCGACGACAGGGCGATCTTTCGGCCCGGCGCCCGCATTCTGTTCCAGGGCGATTCGATCACGGACGGCGGCCGGTGGCGCAATTCAACCGATCCGAACCACCTCTTCGGCCAGGATTATGCGTACCTCCTGGCCGCCCGCTTCGGCGCGCGTTATCCCGACCGGCACCTGGTCTTCATCAACCGCGGCGTCAGCGGCGACCGCGTGGAGGATCTGCTTCGCCGCTGGCCGCAGGACACCCTCGCGCTGAAACCCGACGTCGTCAGCATCCTGGTCGGGGTCAACGACGTGCTGCTGGCGCTGCAAAACCACCGGCACGTGTCGCCGCAGCATTTCCGTGCGACGTACGACCGGCTGTTGGCGGAGACCGTTCGGGAACTGCCGGGCGTGAAGCTGGTGCTGGGCGAGCCGTTCATCGAACCGGGGGCAAGAACCCGGGGAGACTGGGCGGAGTGGAAGCGCGAAATCGACGCCTTGCGGCAGGTCGTGGACGAGTTGGGCGCGAAATACCACGCGCCGGTCGTGCCTTATCAGCGGGTCTTCGACGCCGCCTGCCGGCGCGCGCCGGTGGACACCTGGATCTGGGATGGCGTGCACCCGACCGCGGCGGGACACGAGCTGATGGCACGGGAGTGGGTGCGGGTGGTTCGGGCCGCGTGGCCGTGAGGCCGGGCGGCAGGTCCTGAGGCGGACTTTGGCGCGACGCCCGCGGCGCCGTCCGTACTATAACAGAACCAGGTTGTCGCGGTGGACGACCTCGAGACGCCGGCGGCCGGGAAAGAGCCCGCGCAGTTGGTCGCTGCTCCGGCCGGCCACCCGCGGAATTTCATCGGCTGCGAAGGCGGTCTTGCCGCGGGCAAAGACGGTGCCGCCCGGCCCGGCGATGTCGATGATCTCGCCCGCCGCAAAAACGCCGGTGGCGCCGGTGACGCCGACGGCAAGCAGGCTGCGGCCGCCTTCTCGCAGCGCCTGGGCGGCGCCGGCATTCACGGTGACGCTGCCGGTCGGCCGCTGGAACCACGCGAGCCAGCGCTTGCGCGCCTCCATCGGCAGGCCGCTGGGGGCGAAGAACGTGCCCGTCGGACGGCCGCTGAACAGGCGCGGCAGCACCTCGGACTCGGCGCCGCTGGCGATGAAGACGCCGCAGCCGGACCGGGTGGCGAGACGGGCCGCCGCGATCTTGCTGGCCATGCCGCCGACGGCGGTCTCGCTCGTCGTGCCGCCGGCCATGGCCTCGATCGCAGGCGTGATCTTCTCCACGACAGGCACGACGCGGCCGGTGCCCCGATAATCGACCAGTCCGGGCGCGGTGGACAGGATGACGAGGTATTGGGCCTGCATCAGGCTGGCGACCAGGGCCGCCAGCGTGTCGTTCTCGCCGAACTTGATCAGGATCTCGGCGGCGCTCACGGTGTCGTTCTCGTTCACCACCGGCACGGCGCCGTAGGCAAACAGGCGCTCGAAGGTCCGCCGGACCGCAAGGTAGCGCGACCGGACCCGCAGGTCGTCGTGAATCAGCAGCACCTGGGCGGCGACGAGGCCGTGCGGATCCAGCCCGCGCTGCCAGACCTGCATCAGCAGGCTTTGGCCGATGGCGGCGCAGGCCTGCTTCCGGGCGGTGTCCCGCGGGCGCTTGGCCAGCCCGAGACGTCCCATGCCGAGACCGATGGCGCCGGATGTCACGACGATGATTTGCGTGCCCTGTTTTCGCAGGATGGCGATCTGGGACCCGATCGCGGCGATTCGGGCCTCGTTCAGCCGATCCGAGCCGCCGGTGAGGACGCCGGTTCCGACCTTCACGACGATCCGCTTGGGGCGCGGGCTGACCGCGGGAAGATTGGGTGAGGGAGACGGCATGGTCAGGGGTTCCGGCCTCCCCGCGACCCGGCAATCAGCCGGCGGCGGGACCGGGTCTCAACGTCGGACGACAAACCGAAGGCAGGCGTGAGGCAAGGAAGCCGCTTCGTGGCGGGCCGGCCCGGCCTAGATGGTGGTCAACTCCTTCTCCTTGGCCGCCAGGTGGGTGTCCACGTCCTTGATGAAGCGGTCGGTCATGGTCTGGATTTCCTTTTCGATCCGGCGGGCGTCGTCCTCGGACAGCCTGCCTTCCTTCTGCTGCTTCTTGGCGGTCTCCATGCCGCCGTGACGGGCGTTGCGGATCGAGACGCGGCCCTCTTCGGCCAGCTTGTGGGCGACCTTGACGAATTCCTGGCGGCGCTCCCGGCTCAGTTCGGGCAGCGGCATGCGCACCACCCCGCCATCGACGATGGGGTTGATGCCCAGGTTGGCGGTTTGCAGCGCTTTTTCCACGTCGCGGATGATCGACTTGTCCCACGGGGTGATCTGGATCAACCGGGGGTCCGGCGTGGTGATGGCCGCGCAATCCTTCAGCCGCATGGTGGTGCCATAGGCCTCGACTGGCACGCTCTCGACCATGCTGGGCGAGGCCTTGCCGGTGCGGATGGTGCTGAATTCATGCAGCGCGTGGTCCAGGGCTTTCTTCATCCGGCCCTGCGTATCGACGATTATCGGGTGGTTCATGGGAGCAGACGCGAATTCAGAGTTCTGGATGCGTGGGGGAGGGAGCTCGGGCTTCGGATGGCGGCGAGCCGGGTCAGCCGTGGACGAGCGTGCCGATCTTTTCGCCCTGCACGGCGCGGCGGATCACATGCGGCTCCGCGAGGTTGAAGACGATGACCGGCACGTTGTTGTCCAGGCAGAGCGAAAAGGCCGTGGAATCCATGACGTTGAGCCGCTGGCGCAGAGCGTCGACGAACGAGATGGAGTCATATTTCACCGCGTCGGGGTTCTTCTTGGGGTCCTTGTCGTAGATGCCGTCGACCTTGGTGGCCTTCATGATGATGTCGGCGTGCATCTCGCTCGCGCGCAGGGCGGCGGTGGTGTCGGTGGAAAAATAGGGGTTCCCGGTGCCGGCGGCGAAGATGACGACCCGCTTCTTCTCCAGGTGCCGCATGGCCCGGCGGAGAATGAACGGCTCGGCGATCTCGTTCATCGGAATGGCGGTCTGCACGCGCACGTGCACGCCCATCTTCTCGAGGCAGTCCATGATCGCGAGGCCGTTGATGACCGTGGCGAGCATGCCCATGTAGTCGCCGGTGGTGCGATCGACGCCCCGGCGCTCGCCCGGCAGACCGCGAAAGATGTTCCCCCCGCCGATCACGAGGCCGATCTGCACGCCGAGTTCGTGCACCTCCTTCACCTGGGCGCAGATCCGCTCCAGCGTGGGGGCGTCGATCGGGTCGCCCGACTTGCCGCCCCGCAGCACTTCGCCGCTCAGCTTGAGGACGATCCGATGGTATTTGATCGCCGGGGTGCCGGCGGGCTGATCCTGCATGAACCGGGATGAAAGGGCCGCGCAAATACTGCGTCAATGGTGGAGATGTCGCGGGCCGGGGCGGCCGCGGCGAGAGAAACGCGCTGGACCCGCCGGCCGGGCCGCGGTTAGGTGAAAAGCGCGGCGCCGCCCGCCATTTTCCTGTGAACGCCACCGATCTGACCACTTCCGTTTATGGCCACCTGAATGACGGCCGTGATGTCAAGCTCTTCACGCTGACGAACGCCCGCGGCCTGCAGGCCCGCCTCACCGAATACGGGGCGATCCTTGTGGGCCTGACGGTCCCGGACCGGAGCGGTCGGTCCGCCGACGTCACGCTCGGCTTTGACGCGCTCGAGGGCTGGCTGGTCAACCCGACCTATATGGGCGCCACCGTGGGCCGCTTTGGCAACCGCATCGCGCACGGGCGGTTCGTGCTGGACGGCCGCACGTACACGCTGGCGACGAACAACGATCCCAACGGCAAGCCCTGCTCCCTGCACGGCGGCAAGCGCGGCTTTGACCAGGTCCGATGGGAGGGCGCACCCGTGCGGAAGCCGGGAGCCCGCGGCGTGGCCTTCGGCTACACCAGTCCGGACGGCGAGGAGGGTTTTCCGGGCACCCTGAAGGCCCGCGTCACCTACTGGCTGACGGACGCGGACGAGTTGGTCTGGGAGGCGGAGGCGACCACCGACCGGCCCACCATCGTCAACATCGTCCATCACACCTATTGGAATCTCTCCGGCGATCCCCGCCAGTCCGTCGACAATCATGTCCTGACGCTGGAGGCGGATGCCTTTCTCCCGACCGACCCCGGGCTGATCCCGACGGGTGCGCCGGCGCCCGTGGCCGGCACGCCGATGGATTTCCGGAAACCGACGGCGGTCGGGACGCGCCTCGGGGCGGAGTTCGAGCCGCTCAAGACGGCCGGCGGCTACGATCACTGCTGGGTGTTGCGTCCGGGAACCGGCGTCCGGCGCGCGGCCGTGGTGACGGATCCGGGGAGCGGCCGGACCCTGGAGGTGCTCACGGACCAGCCCGGGGTGCAGTTCTACAGCGGCAATTTCCTCGACGGTACAATCACCGGCAAGGGCGGCGTGAAGTACGGGGCGCGCGCGGGCCTGTGCCTCGAGACCGAGGGGTTTCCCGACGCGCCCAACCATCCGGATTTCCCCAGCCCGGTGCTGCGGCCCGGGGAGACGTACCGCCACACCATGATCTGCCGGTTCTCGCGCTGAGCGGCGGGAAAGGAACGCATTTACAGAGGCAGAAATGTCCAATCGCGCCGGCTGACGCGGAACGGACCGGCCGGAGAATCCGCCGCCGCTCCGCACCCGACCGACCGAGTTCCGGTGGCGACGCCGTCCGGGTGGAAGCCAGTCCTCCGGGACCGACACGGACGGCGGTTGGGAGCATCGGCACGTCCAGCTTTCCGCCCGTCCCATGCAATACGGATATTTTGACGACCAAGCCCGCGAATACGTAATCACGCGCCCCGACACGCCCCGGCCTTGGTCCAATTATCTCGGATCCACCGCCTATGGCGCGATCATTACGAACCACGCCGGCGGGTATTCCTTCTACCACAGCGCCGCGACCGGCCGCTTCCTCCGTCTCCGGTTCAACGCGATGCCGCTCGACCAACCCGGGCGCTATTTCTACCTCCGCGACCGCACGTCGGGTGATTTCTGGTCGGCCTCCTGGCAGCCAGTGGGAAAGCCGCTCGACCGCTACCAGGGCGTGTGCCGCCACGGCACCGCCTACACGCAGATCGAGAGCGACTACGAGGGGATTCGCACCGAGACGCTCTACTTCGTGCCGCTGGGCCAGGCGTTCGAGTACTGGCGCCTCCGCGTCACCAACCGCTCCGATCGTTCGCGGGCGTTGTCCGTCTACACCTACTGCGAGTTCGCCAACCACTGGAACACGCAGCAGGACCTGGTGAACCTGCAGTATTCGCTGTTCATCACCAAGGCCTCGCTGGAGGACGGCGTGCTCGGCATCGCCTGCAATCCCAACCTCCCGTGGGACGGCCGCACCCTCGCCGGCTGCAATCGCACGTGGATGGCGCTGCAGGGTGCGCCCCTGGCGGGGGTGGAAACCGTCCGCGAGCGCTTCCTCGGCGTCTATGGCGGTTACGCGGCTCCCGAGGCGTTCACCCGGCGCGCCGGGCGGTTGAGCAACTTCCTCGCCGAGGGGGACAACGTCTGCGGCACGTTGCAGGCGGATCTCGAGCTGGCGCCGGGCGAGACGCGCGAACTGCTCGTCCTGCTGGGCCTCGGCACGCCGGCCTCGCACGGCCGCGCGACGGTGGCCGAGTTCGGCGGCGGCGAGCGCTGCGCGGCCGAGTTCGCGCGGCTCAAGGCCGGCTGGCATGGGGACCTCCAGTCGCTGGAAGTCCACACGCCCGACGCGGAGTTCGATCACATGGTCAACGTCTGGAACGCGTACAACGCCCTCGTCGCCTACGCCTGGTCGCGCTCCGCCTCGCTCACCTACAACGGCGAGCGCGACGGGCTCGGTTTTCGCGACACGGTGCAGGATATGCTCGGCGCCATTCCCCTGTTGCGGGAGCGCGTCCGGCCGCGCCTCGAGCTGATGCTCACCGGCCAACTGGCCAACGGCGGCGCGATTCCGGTCATCAAGCCCGTCGCCCACCGGCCCGGCCACGAACCTCCGCCGCCCGACGAGGACTACCGCTCCGACGACTGCCTGTGGTTTTTCAACGCCGTGCCGGCGTACGTGGCGGAGACCGGCGAGCTGGATCTCTACCAACGGGTGCTGCCCTACGCGGATACCGGGGAGGCCACCGTGCTCGGGCACCTGCGCCGCGCCCTCGAATTCAATCTCGAACGCACCGGCCGTCACGGCCTGCCCTGCGGTTTGTCGGCCGACTGGAACGACTGCATCCGGCTGGGCTACCGCGGCGAAAGCGTCTTCGTCGCGTTTCAGGTCCGGTATGGCCTCGATGTCTACGCCCGCATTGCGGAGCAGCTCGGCCTGCCCGACGAGGCCCGGTGGGCCCGGGCCGAACTGGCCGGACTGGAGTCCAAGATCCAGAAGGTCTGCTGGGACGGCGACTGGTTCATCTGGGCCATCGGGGAGGACGGCTCGGTCTATGGGACCAAGGATTCCCCCGAGGGCCAGGTCTATGTAAACACGCAGGTCTGGGCGGTGATGAGCGGCGCGGCCACGCCGGAACAGGCGCGCCGCTGCATGCAGACGGTGCGGGAGCGGCTCGCCACGCCGTTCGGCACGATGCTGTGCGCGCCGCCGTTCGAGCACTCCAATCCGGAGGTCATGAAGGCCACGCTGTTCAACAACGGCATCAAGGAAAACGCGGGCATCTTCAGCCACACCCAGAGCTGGGCCGTCATCGCCGAGATCATGTTGGGCCACGGCGACCAGGCCTATGAGTATTTTCGCGCCTACATGCCGGCGGCCTACAACGACCGGGCCGAACTCCGCGAGATCGAGCCCTACGTGCACTGCCAGACGACCTATTCGCGCTTCAACGCCAACGAGGGCCGGGCGCGCACGCCGTGGCTGTCCGGCACCGCCTCATGGAGCTACTACACGGCGACCCACTGGCTGCTCGGCGTGCGGCCCGAAGCCGGCGGCCTGCGCATCGACCCGTGCATCCCGGGGAGCTGGCCGGGATTCACCCTGCGGCGGCAATTCCGCGGCCGGTCCGTGCACATCGAAGTGCGGAATCCCGCCGGCGTCTGCTCGGGATTGAAGCAGCTCACCGTCGATGGCGCGTCCGTTTCCGGCGGCGTGATCCCGGCGGAGCTGCTGCGCGATGGCTCGCAGGTGATCGCCGTCCTGGGCTGAGGTGGCGTCCGCCGGTCGGCGGGGCAGCACCGGGTCCGCGCACACTGGCAGCTTGGTGAAACCACACCAAAGAATTTGCCTGTAAAGTAAGCTTGACACTTGACAAGTATACTTTACAAGCTGTGACTGTCATGAACTCATCCGTCCCCTCAGTCTCCCCCGACGCATCCAACTCTTCCTGCGGTTTGGGACGACGCGCCTGGCTGCCGCCGACATTATGGGGCGTCGGGGCGGGATTGACCGCCGGCGCGGCCACGATGGTGTTCGCCATGACCAGGCTCCCGTTGGCGGTGCGGCTGCTGGTTGCGGTCCTGCCGTTGATCCCGAGCCTCGGCTATATCGGCTGCATCGTGAGTATGCTCCGCCGGGTCGATGAGCTTCAGCGGCGCATCCAACTGGAGGCGATCGGATTTGCCTTCGCGGCGACGGTCATCGTCGTGATGCTGGTCGATCTGCTGCAACAGGCCCGGATCACACCGTCCATCCATTGGGGCTGGAGCGGACTGTGGGCCGCCATGGCGGTTCTCTGGGGGCTTGGCAATGTTATCGCCAGCCGGCGCTACCGATGAAAAACCGATTGCGCGAATTGCGGGCTGGCCACGCCTGGTCGCAAGGGGACTTGGCGGAGAAACTCGGAGTGTCGCGCCAGACCGTCAACGCGATCGAGACAGAAAAATACGATCCCAGCCTGCCGCTGGCCCTCAAGATCGCGCGCCTGTTCAAGCAATCGGTCGAGGAGATCTTCAGCTCCCGTGGCGACTGAGCCGATTTTCGCAGGGAAGGCCGCGCCGCCCGGCACGGGATTTCAGTGCGTGGACGGCTGCTCGCCGCGGACGAGCTGGGACAGCCACGCCTCGGATTGCACGACGTACGGACGTTGCTCCGCAGGGGTGGCCAGGTTGTTGTGGGGCGAGTCGACCAGCGGCACCGCCAGCTTCGGGCCGGGAATCAGGTTGAACGCCGTCCAGACGCCGGCCGGGGCGGCCGTTTCGTCCACGAAGCCCATCGCGACCAGGCACCGCGCGTGGATCCGCGGGGCGAAATTGACCGGATCGAAGTAGGGCGCCGTTGCCAGCACCTTCGGATTATGGACGTTCCAGTCCGGATAGCTGGCATGCCGTCCGTGCAGCACGGCGGCGACGTCGCACCCCGCCGGTTCGTCGACGATCACGTCGGTCACCCGGGGTTCCAGTCCGGCGACGCACAGGCTCTGCTGGCCGCCCATGCTGGTGCCCATGAGCACGAGCGTCCGGCCGTCCCAGTCGGGCCGCGTCTTGAGGTAATCGAGCGCGCGGCAGTCGCCGAGGTACATCTGGAGAAAATAGTTCCGGTTCCGATCGTCGTCGTAGATGCTCTGGTAGCTTTTGATCATCGTCGGCAGGGCGGCGTAGAAGGCCGGCGGCAGGTTGCACGGCACGTCGTGCGGTTCGACGTTGAGGGCCAGCCAGCCTTGGGCGGCGCGGTCGGTGACCCAGGGCTTTTGCAGCGGATAAGGCGGGCTGGCCCATTGCAGGATGACAAGGGCGGGAAACTTCCCTGCGCCCGCGGGACGGGCGAGCTGGCCGTAGACGTGCGCCCCGAAGACGTTGTTCAACCGGAACGTCGCATAGTCCACGCCCGTGCGCCCGCTCTCGCCCGGCGTGACGACCGCGTCCATGGGCACGGCGCGCAGCATCTTGAGCTTCGCCGCCCAGAATCCGTCAAAATCGGCGGGGCGCGGCATCGTTGGCTCCAGTTGCGTCGGTGCGACCGCCGCACCCGCGACCCAGCGTTCGGAGCCGCCGTCGGCCGGCTTGACCTCGAGGTAAAGCATCGCGGGCTCGGTCAGCGTGGTCTCCACGGTCGCCGGACCCGCCTGCAGATCGAGCGATCCGGACTTGATCGGCACGGAATCGTTTTGCCGGAGGACATAGGTGAAGCCTCCCGCCGGCGCTTTCGAGCCGGGCGCCAGGGACACCGTCCAGCCGGCGCGCTCGCCCAGTTGGTAGATGTCCGATGTTTGGAGCGGGGTCAGAACGACCCGGGTGGTGTCGGCGGGTTTCGCCGCCAGGGTGGCGGCGAACATCCCAACCACCAAGAGAAGACGACGTGAGGCGGATGAGTGGCGCATGGATGGGGGGACAGGGCGGCGAACTCGGGGTGGCAGACAATTTCGCGGCCGGTCCGCCGTCGCGCAATGCGGATCGCAGTCCAATATTTGCGCGGCAATGACCGCGGACGACGCTGCGGCGGCGCACGATCCGGGTCTCGTCGGTTACCCGGGGGCGGCGTCTTGTCGTTGAGTTGGTCGCGGATTTCACCGAGCCTGCACGGCGTCATGCTACCCAGACTTGTCCGTCCGGCCGCGGTGTCCGGCCTCCTCCTGGCGTTGGCCTTTGCCTCCCGGGCGGCTCCGCTGACCATCACGATCACGGCCCCGGTGGCCCCGCCCGCCGGCGCGATGCACCTGGGCACCGATCGCAGCCCCGACGGGTCGACCCTGACGCTCGACAGCCGGAGCCTGCGGCTCGACGGCAAGCCGTGGGTGCCGGTCATGGGGGAATTCCATTTCGCGCGCTACCCGGCCGACGAGTGGCGCGAGGAACTGCTCAAGATGAAAGCCGGGGGCATCGACATCGTGTCGACCTACGTCTTCTGGATTCACCACGAGGAGATCCAGGGGCAGTGGGACTGGTCCGGACGACGCGACCTGCGCCGGTTTGTCCAGATCGCCGGCGCGATCGGCCTGAAGGTGATCGTGCGGTGCGGTCCGTGGTGCCACGGCGAGGTGCGCAACGGCGGCCTGCCGGATTGGACGATGAACCGGAAGGACTGGCGGGTGCGCTCGCTCGATCCGGGGTTCCTCGCCCAGGTGCGCCTGCTCTATGGCCAGATCGCGGTGCAATTGCGCGGGCTGCTGTGGAAGGACGGCGGGCCGGTCATCGGCATCCAGCTCGACAACGAGTACGGCGGGCCGGCCGCCTATCTCCTGGCGTTGAAGAAGATCGCGGTTGCGGCGGGCCTGGATGTGCCGCTGTACACCCGCACGGGCTGGCCGGCGCTGAGCACGCCGATGCCGTTCGGCCAGATCGTGCCGCTTTACGGCGCCTACGCCGAGGGATTCTGGGATCGTGAACTCACATCCATGCCCGGGCGCTACTGGACCGCCTTCCGCTTCTCGCTCTCGCGCAACGACGCCGACGCCGCCACCGAGCAGTACGGGCGCCGCGTCGCCCCGACCGGCGAGCCCCAATATCCCTACCTCACGTGCGAAATCGGCGGCGGCATGATGAGCAGCTACCACCGGCGCATCCTCATCCAGCCCGACGACGTGGAGTCGACCGTGCTGGTGAAACTCGGCTCCGGCAGCGTCCTGCCCGGATATTACATGTACCACGGCGGCACCAATCCCGAGGGGAGGCTCACCACCCTGATGGAGGCGCAGGACACGCCCGGCACCAACTGGAACGACATGCCGGTGAAGAATTACGACTTTCAGGCGCCGCTGGGCCAGTTCGGCCAGATCCGGCCCCAATACGCACTGCTGCGGCGCCTGCACCTGTTCCTGCACGACTTCGGCACGGCGCTGGCCGGGATGCCGGCGACGCTCCCGGACCGATTGCCGCAGGGCAGGGACGACACGTCCACGTTGCGATGGGCCGTGCGCTGCGACGGCACGGCCGGGTTTGTGTTCGTGAACAACTACCAGCGGTCCGAGAACATGCCGGCGAAGGCCGGGGTCCGGTTCCGCATCGATCTGCCGGGTGGTCCGCTGACGTTCCCCGCCGAACCGGTGACGATCCCCGCCAACAGCCTGTTCCTCTGGCCGTTCAATCTCGACCTCGGCCACGGGGTCCGCCTGACCTATGCGACCGCGCAGCCCGAATGTGCGGTGGATGATGGCAGCGTGCGCACCGTGTTCTTCGCGGCAACCCCCGGGGTGCCCGCATATTTTCAGCTGGCCGGCGAATCCGCGGTCCGTTCGGTGACGCCCGGCCGCACCCCGGCGATCGTCCGGCAGGGAACCGACGGCGGCACCGTGCGCGTCGTGGTGTTGGATTCCGCCGACTCCCTGGCGCTGTGGAAGGGCGTGTGGTGCGGCCGCGAGCGGGTGTTTCTGACGCACGCGGGACTGATCGTTGACCGCGGGACTTTGCGGCTGACGTCAGCCGACCGGTCCGATCTCTCGGTCGGCGTCTTCCCGGCCCCGGTCGGATATTCGGGAGGGTCGGCAGATGGAGTCTTCACCCGCTACACGCCGACACCGCCGCCAGCGTTGCACCCGACCGTGAAGTGCGTCCGGGTCCGCCGCGCCGGACCGCTGCGGACCATTCGTCTCGGCCGGGCGTCGCAGCCGGTGGCGGCGGAGCCGACGGACGCGGACTTCAAGCAGGCGGCGGTGTGGCGCATCGAATTGCCGCCGCATCTGGATCTCGCATCGCATCCGCTCCTGCGGCTGCGCTACATCGGCGACGTGGCGCGCATCACCCTCGACGGCCGCCTGCTCGACGACGACTTCTACAACGGCAATCCGGTGGATTTCGGCCTGTGGCGTCACCAGCCGCAGCTTTCCAAGGGGGAGCTGGAGTTGGAGATCCTGCCGTTGCAGCGGGCCGCGGTGGAGGGGCCGGAGAAGAAGATCTTCATGGCGACGTCGGCCATTCCTGATTTTGACGGGGCGGCTGCGATCGCGCAGCTGGTCGGGGCCGTAATCATCCCGCACTATTCGGTCGAATTGCCGGGTCGGGACGAGGCGCAACGTCATTGAGCAAATGGGGCGTGGCAAGCCGCGCCCCTGCGGGAATGCCGGATCGATATTGCCGGCGGTGGGGGCGCCCCTCGCCTGCGGTGAGCGGCGTCGAACCGCCGGCGCCCGTTGGAGCCTATGCCTTTTCCGTCAGGACCTCGGCCACCGTTCGCAACAGCTGCTCGATCGAGTACGGCTTGGGCAGATAGGCGTCGGCCACGACGCCGAGCGGCGAGACCTCGCTTTCCGAACGCTCGACGTATCCGCTCACCGCGACGACCCTGAGCTGCGGATTGATGCTTCGCAGCAGGCTGATCAATTCCGCCCCGCTCATCCCGGGCATGATCAGGTCGGTGATGACGACGGCGATCTCCTTGGCCCGCGCGCGGTAGATCTCGAGCGCCTTGAGGCCGTTGTCGGCGACCGCGACGCCGTAATCGTGCGTCCGCAGCACGTGCTCGGTCATTTGTCGCACGGTGAACTCGTCGTCGACCAGGAGCACGAGTTGGCCGCGACCGGCCGGCAGGGCGGCACCCGTGACGGGAGCGGTGGTCTCGCCCGTTTCCGCGATCGCAGGCAGGAAAATGCGAAACTGCGTGCCGCGGCCGGGCTGACTGGAGACGGTGATCGCACCGCCGTGGCTGTGCACGATCCCCATGGCGGTCGAAAGTCCGAGGCCCGTGCCTTTGCCCGGGTCCTTGGTGGTGAAGAAGGGTTCGAAAATGCGCTCGAGGTCCTCCGCCTTGATCCCGACTCCCGTGTCGGCGACCGTCCAGGCCGCATAGCGCCCGGGGGGGAGTTCGGGCAGCGGGCCGGCCGAAGCGGCGTCCAGCACCACGTTTTCGGCGCTCAACGTCAGCGTGCCGCCCTGGGGCATCGCGTCGCGGGCGTTGATGCAGAGATTCATGAATACCTGGTGGAGCTGGGTGGCGTCGCCCACCACCTTCCAGAGTTCGCGCGGCAGGTGGCCCTGGAGCTGGATCGACTTGGGAAACGTCTGCTCGATGATCTCGACGATCTCGCGCATGATCTGGCGGGTCTGCAGCGTGACCCTCGCACCCTCGACCCCGCGCGTGAAGATCAGGATCTGGCGGATGACCTGGGCGCCGCGCTTGACGCTCGCCTCCATGGTGTCAAGCAGGCGTTGCGCCGGCGACTCGGCCCCAAGGTCGAAGCGCAACAAGGGGATGCCCATCAGGATCGGCGTGAGGATGTTGTTCAGGTCGTGGGCGATGCCGCCCGCCAGGGTGCCGATCGACTCGAGGCGCTGCGTGCGATGCAACCGCGTCTCGATCTGCTTGTGCTCGGTGACGTCCTGGATGGTGCCGATCAAGCGGAGCGCCCGGCCCTGGTCGTCGAAGTCAAGTTCGCCGGTCGCAAACACCCACCGGACCTGGCTGTCGAGGCGGCGCGTGATCCGGAACTCGAGCTCAAAGCGCCGGCTCCGGGTCGCGACCAGTCGCTCGAAATGATGGCGGACGTCCTCGCGTTGCTCCGGCACGACCAGTTCAAGCCAGCCTTCCAGGGTCGGGGGATAGCCCGGATCAATGCCGAGGATGCGATTCGTTTCGGGCGTGCAGGTCCAGGTGCCGGCGTCGATCCGGATCTGATACGAACCGACATGCGCCACCTCTTGGGACTTGGACAGCAGGTACTCGCT
>JBJKRV010000172.1:0-2971 GCA_046704465.1 Opitutaceae bacterium
TCAAGCCGCTGCTGGAGGAAACCCCGGCGCGGACGGGAACCGCCGCGGCCGCCGCCCCGGCAAATTGATCCGGCCGGCCTTACGGCGCCAGCGTGCGGCGCACGGGATTATAGAGCCGCACCGGGCCGAGCAGGCCCGAGGCGAGCAGCGGTGAATCCTTGGTATAGAATTGCCAGGTGGCGAAGGTGACGCGGCCGCCGGGCGGCTTGGGTTTGCCGTCCACGTACCATTGGGGCAGGCGCACAATGCCGTGGTCGCCAGCGCTGTGATGGTACTCGTTTTCCGGCGGCAGATGCTCGTCGCCAATCATACGGTTGGGCCAGAGGTCCGTCACCTGCACCGCCAGTTGATTGACGCCGGGGTGCACGGCATCGGTGATGTCGAGGCGCCAGGGCGCCTTCCAGAGCAGGCCGATGTCGCGCCCGTTGACGAACACCCGCGCGACGACCTCGACGCGGCCGAGGTCGAGCACCACGTGCCGGCCGTCGCCCAGGAAATCCGCCGGCACGTCCAGCTTATGTCGGTAGGTGGCGGTGCCGGAGAAGTACTTCACGCCGGGATCGGAACTCCGGCTCAGCGAAATCAGCTCGGGCAGCGTGATGGAGGGCGGCGCTCCGCGGTCGGGCTGGAAATCCACCGTCCAGGGGCCGGACACCGTCAGCGGCGGCGGCACCGCGACGGTGACCGGAGCCGCGTGCTCCAGCGCGTAGGTGCCGGAGCGCCAGAACACGCCGGAGACGGCGCCGTCCGGCTGCATCGCCAGTTGGGCGTCCGGGGGAGGCGGTGGCGGCGGCATCGGCTGTGCGGCCAGGTCGGCGATCTCCCCGGCGGACAGCGCGCGGTCGAAGAGCTGCGGCTTCGTCATGTTGCCTTCGAAGTAGAAGGCGCGGCCCTGCGATGGCAGCAGCGCCCGGCCCGAGGCGCGCATCATCCGATCGAGCGCGGTGAAGTGGAAAATCGTGCCCGACGAGGGCGGCGGCGCGCCGATGCCCGGATGTACCGTCTGGTCCGACTTGAGACCCCGGCACACGAATTTGCCGTCCACATAGAGACTCGGCGTGCCGTCGCGATAGACGACCGTGAAGTGCGTCCACCCGGAGATCGGCAGGTGGGCGACGAGCACGGCCGGAGCGCTCAGGCTGGAGCGCTCGACCACGTAGACGCCATTGCGGCCGACGGCGAGTCCGGCACACGCATTGCCCGGGCCGTAAAGCGTGTCACCCTGCGCGGCGGGAATGACGTAGAACTTGCCGGTCTCGTCGATGAACCCGGTGGTGGACTCCCGCGGCATGAGGCGCAGATTCACGTCCGGCTTGGCCCAGACCGCCATGGTGAAGGTGTTGGCAACCGCCGGCGGCGGCACCGTCGGGAAGGGCGCGGCGGCGATGATCTTCCGGCCGTCGCGCGCCAGCCAGTGGGACGGCGGATGCGCGATCGGATGGCGGAAGAGCACGAACACGGACTCGGCCGGGCCGAGGTGCAGCGGCAGCAGCGTGCGGCCGTCCTTCTCCTCGAAGATGGGCGCCTCCTTCATCGCGCCGGTCTCCGCCTGCCAGATCTCGGGCTGGCGGCCGGTCACGCGGAAGGAGCAGACCACGTCGTCCGCGCGGCGCTGCCGGTTGGCGACGAAGTAGAGGTCGCCGTCGGGCAGGCGGCGGTGGCACCAGGAGAGCGCGGCATCGGGGAGTCGGCCCGTGTACTCAAGGTCGGGCGGCACGTGGAGTTCGCGCAGCGCGGCTCCGATCGACCCGTCCGAAAGGACGCGGCCCTTCCCGTGCGGACCGGGCGCCCACAGCTCGTCGGCGAGATGTCGCACCTCGGCATCGCTGGCGGGATAGTCGCGAAGGGACAGGCAGAACGTCGGCTTCGGGCCGAGGACGGTCGCGCCCTGCCGGACCAGTTCGCGGAGCTTGCGCATCAACGGGAGGGTTACGCCGTGAAGATCGTGGGGAAGCACGAGCAGGTGATAGCGCCCCCCGCCCGGAAGAACGATGCAGCCGTCCTTGACCGTGGCCCGGTGCAGCAGCACATCGGCATTGACCAGGTCGTAGTTGTAGCCGGCCGGCAGCACCGGCATGTCGAACTCCTCGGCGTCGGGTGGACGTTGCCCGACGAAGACCAGCACGTCGGCGACATAGCTGCCCTGGCGCAGGAGGTACTGGCAGCGCGAGAGGTAGTTGATCCAGTCCGTGCTCTCGTTGTACCAGGTGTTGGTGCGGTCGAACGGAAATCCCCACGGCCCCATGGTCATGCCGGGCACGGCGGTCGGGTTCGGCTGCTGCACGGCCCGGTGGAAGATCATCTCGTTCATCCCCATGCCGAACATGGTGTCGCCGAGAATCTTCAGGGAATACGGGTACTCTTCCCATCGCGCCGTCTCCTCCGCGCCGGTGAACGACTCGGCCGCCACGATCGGCTTGCCGTAGATGTGGGCCGCCGAGGCGACCATGCGGGTCGTCCGGTTCGGCGTCCACGGGGTGCGCTCCCAGAATTCCGACATGGGGAAATCGGGTATGCCGCTCACCTTCAGTTCGTCGAACACCGCCGGGCCGTAGCCCTCGACGTAGAACTTCAGCCCGTGCTCGTGGCACAACTGCGCCATGCGGCCGTAGTAGTTCTCGGCCATCAGGTCGGCCTGCACGTGGCGGACGTCGAACAGGAAACGCTCGGAGATCCCGGCGCTGCCGACAAACCGCCCGGTCATGGCGGGCAGGTAGCGCCACAGGTCATAGCCGGCGCGCTCGCGGAAATCCTCGGGGAAGCGGGCGGTCCAGTTCTGCATGCCGGCTTCGTAGCTGTCGATCTCCACCGCGCCGAAGGCCGTGCCCGCGAGCGGCCCGGCGTCCTTCAGGACCTGTCCCTGGATGTGGGCGAAGCTGAAATCGACGGCGCGCGGATCCATCTTGTCGCACTCCAGGCCGACGCCGGCGTTGCCGGCCGAGACGTTCAGGTGGCCGGTGGTGGTGAAGCC
>JBJKRV010000173.1:0-6745 GCA_046704465.1 Opitutaceae bacterium
AGGGCCGGTCGGCCCTGTGCCGACCAGCCGTGACTCCCGGGGTCAGTAGGGGAGTTGCCTGCCCGCCGCGGCGTTGCGCAATGCGAAACGCGAAGGATGGTGCTCAGGGCGGGACTCGAACCCGCACGCCTTTCGGCACACGCCCCTCAAACGTGTGTGTCTACCAATTCCACCACCTGAGCGTTACGGCGCTGGGAGGACGGATAAGTAGAACCACGCCCGGCAATGTAAAGCCCTGAATTGGGTCTCGCCGGCCGTCGGAAAATCGCTTGCCACCCTTGTGCCGACGGTAAGACTCGCCCTCCTTCCTTTCGTAGACCGGCCGGTCGAGGCCGCCGCCACCTCTCTTGCACCATCTGCCGTTCGCGGGTCCCAACCCGCTTTGCCGAACTAACCATGGAAGAAACGCCTCCCAAGGAGACACCCGCCCCGGGCCTCAACAAGATCGATCTCAGTCAGCTTCAAGATTTCCAGTTCGGAACCCAGTGGACTGAGGTCAAATCCACTCCGGCTCCGCACCGGGAGCGGGAGCGTGACCGTGAATCCCGGCGCGACGGCCTCGAACGAACCGGCGGCGGTGAAGCCCGCCGCGACCGTCGGAGTTTCCGCCGACCGGTCGGTGTCAACGCCGATGCGCCGTCCGTTCCCGGGGGGCATCCGGGCACGAGACGGGATGAACGGGATCGGTCGGCCGGGGAATATCCGCGCCGGGAAGGTTACCGGGACGGCCGCCCGCCGCGTCGGGAAGGCCCGGGCGATCGACGCGGACCGGGGGGAGCGCCTCGCTTCCTGCGCGAACAGCGGCCCTACCAGAGCCCGTTTTTCAATGTCGTCTTTTATCCCGAAGACGCCGGCTTCATGGCGCTGGTGAAGGCGATGCGGGCTTCGTGCCGCACCTTTGAGCTGTTTGAGATCGCGCGGCTGATCCTGGGCAAATTCGACCGGTTCGTCGTGGTGGTTTCCCGCCGGACCCCGGACTCCCCGCCGCCGGTCCGCGACGACCCGGGCCCGTCCGCCGCGCCGCCGGTCGAAACGGCCGATTCGAACCGGCCGATTTTCGTCTCCCTGCCGGACGGCATGCCGCACGAGACCGAGGAAGCCGCGGTGGCGCACGTGATGAGCCGTTATCTCGACCGGTTCTTCGAGCTGGCGGACGTCGAGGTGGAACCGCCGAAGGGCAGCTTCCCGTTTGTGAACCGGTGCACCCTGTCGGGTGAATTGCTCGGACCGCCAAACTACCACCGGTATGCCCAGATTGTGCAGCAGCATCACGCGGCCCGGTTCCCGCGCATGTCGATGGAGCGTTTTCGGGAGCACATCGAGACCGTGCGCGATCCGGAGGTCGTTGCCCAGTGGGTCGAAAAGATGAAACGGACGACCCGATACACCTGGAAGCCGGCGGCGGAGGGCGAGCAGCCAGTGTCGTTTGACAATTTCGAGGACGCGCGGGCGCATCTGCTGACGGCGGCCCGCCCCCGCATGGTGAAGGCGGTGGAATCCTGCCGGTTTCACGCCAAACTGATTGAGACGTTGCCGCCCGGAGAACTTCACCGGGCCATTGAAGGCCAGTTGGAGCGCCAGCGGCGCTTCCCTCTCGACACGGCCAACGCGTTGCGGGGTCGGTTGCGGCGCGAGGGGTTCACGATCTTCAAGAAGGGAGCGAAGGGCGTTTCCTATGTGTGTGCGGTCAAGCGCCGGTTCCGCATCCCGGGTCAGAGTTTCGCGGAGGGGATCAACGCGTTGATCGGATTCCTGGAGGCCAACCCGATGATCCTGGTGAAGGATCTGCCCGTGAAGCTGTTGGGCATCAGTCCGCCGCCCGCTTTCAGTCCGCCTCCCTCGCCCGCTCCGTCAATGTCCGTATCGCCGATTCCGACGGAGGCCGCCGCTCCCTCCGGCGAGACTCCGGCCGAGCCTCCGCCACCCGCGGTCGAGCCTCCAGCACCCCCGGTCGAGGCCGCCCCCGCGACGCCGCCACTGAGCGAGGCGGAGCAGGAAAAGCTTCGGCGCATGACGATCGATCTGCGCTGGCTCGTGCGCGAAGGGTACGTGACCGAATTCGCCGACGGCCGGCTGTTTGCGCCTCCGCCCATCGCCGAGGCCCGGGCCCGGGCACAGGAGGACTCGGAGACGGAGGATCACGATCTGGAGAGTTTTCCGGAGCCGGCGGCGGCGGACGAGCCGCCGGCGGTTCCGCCTGCCCCCGATGCTGAACCCCCGGCCGGCGGCGAGCCTGCCGCCGCGACCGCAACGCCGGCCCCGACTCCGTCCGACGAGTCGGTCACGACCGACCCATCCGAACCGCAGGCAGCCACGCCGCCCGAATCGGCCGGTTCGGCGCCGGCGTCGCCGGACGAGGAGACGAGCGCGCCGTCCTGAGGCGCCGGCCGGCTGCCGGCGGCGTCACCAAAGCAGGAATTGATCGAGGCGCCGCCGGTAGCGGCGCCCGATGGCCGCAGGTGAAAAGAGGCGCCGGATGTCGGCGGCGGCCTGGGCGCCCAGACGGAGGCGCAGGTCCGCCTCGTCGGCCAGCCGGCGCATCCATTCGGCGGCATGATCGACATCGGCCTCGGCCCACGTCTGGCCGCGGGCGTAGGGACCGTGGTCGCGTTCGAGCGTGACGAGCTGGCAGCGCACCGGGCAGCCGTTGGCGCCGGTGACATACTCCGCGGTGCCCGACCAGTCGGTGACGATGACCGGCTTGCCGAGGTACATCGCCTCGGCGACCGTCAGACCGAAGCCTTCGGCCCGGTGGAGGGAGACAAAGCAGTCGCAGGCCTGCAGCAGTTCGTAGATTGCGGCGCGCGGGAGGGTGTCGCTGATGAGCCGGACGGACGGGAGATCGCGCAATTCCGCCTGCAGTTCCGCAAAGGCCGCGGGATTGCGCTCGGGATTGTGCGTCTTGATGACGAGGCCGAAAGGACCACCCGCGGGAAAGGCGCGGCGGAAGGCGGCGATCACGGCGCGCGGATTCTTGCGCTCCTGGGTGGAGTTGAGGTCGTAGACGAACAGGAACAGGAACGTGCGCTCCGGCAGGCCGAACTTCGGCCGGAAATCGCCCTCCGGCATGGCGAAGTCGATGGCGTGCGGCATCGCCAACACGGGCTTCGGCACCTTGGCGGCGATGGTCGCGCGGGTGAACTCGGATGGACACCAGATTTCGTCGAACCAGCGGTGGTGGCGCACCCAGCCGTCGGGGAATTCCGGCAGCTCCCAGGCCCAATAGCCCACGTTGTATTTGCCGGCGCGAAAACCCGGCCCGTGGTGGTGATCGATTTCCTCCGACTGCGGCGCGTCGAGGTGAAAAACATTCACGGGGTGCGGATTGTCCGTCTGCAGCCGCGCGGCATAGGTGTCGTCATTAAGCGGGTTCAGGCAATTGAGCCTCTGGTCTATGAGGGCCGCGGGCAGCGCCACGGCGGCCGCGGCCCGGGCCGCACAGCGCACGGACTCGCCGACGCCGAGCGCAGCGCGGAAGAATCCGATCAGGTTGAGTCCAGGCCTCCAACTCGCGGCGAGAAGCTGCGGCGCGGGGGCGAGACGATGCTGGCGGAAATGGATGATCTCGGAGCCGTCGACCGCGATCGACTCGATGCAGAGCTGCCGGTTGCGCTGCTGCATGCGGTACTCCTGCAGACGCGCCCTGAGGCGGGCCGGCATCGCCACACCCTGCAGCTTGCGGCCCAGCCAGCCGAGGATGTTGCTCCAGCCCACGCCGAGGAGTTCCAGGGTGATCACGCCCTTTTCCCGGATGCCTCCGTCCGGGAGCGGGAAGCGCCACGTGAAGGGACCGGGCTGCACCGGCCACTCCTCGCCCAAGACCCGGTCGTCCAGCCGCACCCGCAGCCCCGGGAACGGCCGCGCGGTGGGAAACTCCCGGGTGCGGTCGATGAGGACGCCGGTGAGTTCCAGGCGGCGGCCCGGCACCGCGACGGGCACGCCGATCTCGCCGCGGTCGCTCAGGCGGATCGCGGTGCCGATGAAGAAGAGCCGTCGGTGCGGCCAGCGGGCCAGGGCCGGGGGCTGCCAGGCGGAAGTCGGCGCAGACACGCGGGGCGGGGACCAGAGGGACATGGGATCAGTCGTGGACCGTCGAAGTCCCCATCGAAGCGCGGGCGTCCGCGATTTTCAAGGTTGAGGCAACAGGCTTTCCCAGCGGGCCTCCTCGGCAAGGAAGGCCTGCCGCACGGCGCTTTCCGCCCAGCGGCCCGGACGCGGGAGCCAGCCGCGGAGGAAGGCGGCGGCCCGCCATTCGGCGCGGCGGTGCCGCGGCAGCCGGGCGGCGCGCGCCGATGCGAGAAAATCCTCACACCAGGCGCGCCAGGCCTGGCGTTGCAGCGCCGATCGCCAGCGGAGGAAGAGGCGGTAGGAATTCTGCTCGTCATGCTGCTTGCGGCCGGGCGTCGCGCTGACGTGATGGCGCACGGTGCTGTCCAGGGCGACCCAGACGGTGCGTCCGTCGGCCGCGGCGCGCAGGCAGAAATCCACGTCCTCGCCGCCGTTCCGGAAGCCCTCGTCGAAGGCCCCGAGGCGGGTGAAGAGCGCGCGCGGCACCAGGGCGCAAGCGCCGGTCACGGCCGGTACACGCCGGTAGTCGGGAACCGGTTCCGCGGGCCGTTCGCGGAGGTGCGCGGGCTTGCCGTCCGCCCCGATCCGGATCCCCGCGTGGTCCACCTCGCCCGTGTCGACGCGGACCTGAACGTTGCCGACGACGCCGGCCCGGGGCAGGCGGGAAAAGGCGGCCAGCATCGGTTCAATCCAGCCGGGCAGCAGCTCGATGTCGTTGTTGAGAAAGGCGAGGAACTCGCCGCGGGCGGCGGCGGCCCCGCGATTGCAGGCGGTGGCAAAACCCTGGTTGCGGTCGAGGCGCACGGCACGGCAGGGCGAGGACAGGCCGGCGAGCCAGTCTCCCGTGCCGTCGGTGGAGCCGTCGTCCACGAAGATGACTTCGTGCGTGAGGCCGCCGGGCAGGGTGGCTTGCAGGGTTTCCAGGCAACGGCGCGAGAGCGACAGACCGTTGTGGAGCGGAATCACCGCGCTGATCCTTGGCGCGGGTTCGGGCGTCGGGCGGCTCGATGCAGTCATGGCGCCGGCGGCCATTCGGCCTGCGCTCAGCCGCGGGGCGCGGCCTCGAGCAGGCGGCGGAGGTACGCGGCGTAGCCGGACTTGCCGAGCTTCTCGATGTTGGCCTCCAACCGGGCCCGGTCGATCCAGCCGTTCTGCCAGGCGATCTCCTCCAGGCAGGCGATCTTCAATCCCTGGCGGGTTTCGATCACGTTCACGAACTGGGCCGCCTCGATCAGCGCGTCATGGGTGCCGGTGTCCAGCCACGCCGTGCCGCGACCGAGCAATTGCACCCGCAACTGCCCGCGCTCGAGATAAAGGCGGTTGAGATCGGTGATTTCGAGTTCGCCGCGGGCCGAGGGGTGCAAACCGCGGGCCAGCGGCACCACCTGCTCGTCGTAGAAGTAAAGGCCCGGCACGGCGTAGTTCGATTTCGGCTGCGCCGGCTTCTCCTCGATCGACAGGACGCGACCGTCGGAAGCGAACTCGACCACGCCGTAGGCGCGGGGGTTGGCCACGTGGTAGCCAAAGATGGTCGCGCCTTCCGTCCGGGCTCCGGCCGCGCGAAGGGCCTGCGTGAAGTCGTGTCCGTAGAACAGGTTGTCGCCGAGCACCAGGGCCGACGGATGACCGGCCACGAAATCCGCCCCGATCACGAACGCCTGGGCCAGCCCCTCCGGACGGGGCTGCTCCGCGTACGCGAGCTTCAGGCCGAAGGCGGAGCCGTCGCCAAGCAGCCGCTCGAACAGCGGGAGGTCCTGCGGCGTGGAGATGATGAGAATTTCCCGGATGCCGGCCAGCATGAGCACCGAAAGCGGGTAATAGACCATCGGCTTGTCGTAGACCGGCATGAGCTGCTTCGAGACCGCGATGGTCAGCGGGTACAGCCGCGTGCCGGACCCGCCGGCGAGGATGTGGCCACGGCGCGGCGCCGTGGTTGAGGTTGCAGGTTGACGTTGAGGTGCTGCGTTCAAGATCGGTCGAGGCTTTCGCTAAGGCCGTTGATCATTCGAGAAATCCGGCGCAATTCATCCAACAGCATTTCGGCGTCCGGCTTGAGGAAATAGCCGAGACGCTGCCCGATATAAAGCCTCGATCGCGTTTCCCCCGCCGAGCCCTTGGCATATCCCAGGAACTGCCTGAATTCTGGCCGGGTGTTGCGCTCCGCACCCTCGGCGATGTTGGCCGAGATGGAGTCGGCGGATTCGGTGATCTGATTGCGGTAGCCGTAGTCCCGGCAGGCAAGGAGGTCTTCGTGAATTCGCACCGCCACATCGATCGCGCGTTGCCAGACTTCGAGTTTATCCAAAGTTTCGTCGTTCATGAGGAACCGCATATCCTCAACTTCAACCTAAACCTCAGCTCCGATTATCTCCGACTCCGAGGCGCTCGCGGGCGTAGCGCTTGGCGGTGATGTCCGCGGCCCAGTCGCGGTGGCTGAGATACCAGTCGAACGTTTTATCCAGGCCGGTCACGAACGACTCCCGCGGGATCCAGCCGAGTTCCTTCTGAATCTTGGCGCAGTCGATGGCGTAGCGCCGGTCGTGGCCGGGCCGGTACTGCACGAACTGGATAAGAGTCTCGTTCGCGGGACCGTCCGGCCCCGGTTACATACGGTAGAGCAGGGCGCCCACCGTCTTCACCAATTCGAGGTTAGGGCGCTCGTTCACCCCCCCCATAT
>JBJKRV010000174.1:0-2835 GCA_046704465.1 Opitutaceae bacterium
ACCCAGCAGGCGGCGCCCTGGCCGTCGCCGAGGGAGGGCGTGACCAGGCCCAGCGAAGCGTCCGGATGCAGCCAATAGGAGCTGAGAGCGCTGCCCGGGGCCTCCGACACGACCAGCAGGCCGCCGGGAGAGACGGCGAAGCCGAACGGCACGGGTCCCGACGAGGCGGTGCTGTGCGCCGGGCCGGCCAAGCCGTTGTCGTCCACGGCAAACTGGTCGATGAGGTTGGTGGCCTTCTCGGTCACGACGAGCTGGTCGCCGCGCCGGCCGAAGCTGATCTGGGCGGGGCCGGTGTTGGCCGCGCTCAGCGCCTCGGTCGATCCCGGCAGGGCCTGCAGCCGGCCGTCCTTCGAGATGTAGAAGCCGCTGATGTTGTCGGCGTCGCCCACCTCGCCGCCCGCGTTGAGCACATAGACGAGATTGGCGTCGACGGTCACGCTGACGGGATTCCTGCCACCCGAGGGAACGACGTCGGTCAGTTCGAGGCCGCGGGGCCGGACGGCGAAGACGGAGAGTTCATTGCTGGCGGCGTTGACGGCGAGCAGCCAGCGGCCGTCATGGGTCAGGGCGAGTGCGCCCTGGTCGCCAAGGCTGACGCCCGTTCCGGCGCCGCCGGTGGGAAACGAACCGGCTGCGCGAAGCCCGCCGCGGGCGTCGCGGGCGAAGACGAGCACGCGGTTGCCGGTCGTGGCGTTGCTCATCGTATAGACGGCGCCGGGATGGTCGAAACCGGGTTCGGCCCGGCCGGCGAAAGGGAGGAGGATCAAACCAAGCGAGCAGCAGAGGCTCCTCGCGAACAGACGGGGGGAGACAGTCATGATGGACAGGGATTGAGGGCTATCGGTTGGGCCGGGTGGATCCGCCCCGGCGGGAGCGCGCACAATTAGGAGCGGTCGAGCCGCCGGAATATTCCCGGGCTCAAATCCGTCGGCCGCTCATGCCGGTCCGTCCGGACCGGGCCCGCCTCAATCCTGAGTCGGGCCGCCGGGGCCGCCGTCATCCCAGACGACTTCGCTGGGTGGAGCTTCGGGCCGGAACAGGCCATCGCCGAACCGGAACCATCCCGTCCGGGTGCCGCCGTCGTGAGCCCGGACCTCGATCTGAAAGACGACACCCGAGGGCACGTCGGCAAACGGGCCGCGCGTCTTCGGCCGCCGGTGGACCCGGACGACGGACATCTGGCTTTCTTCCGCCCAACGTTCGAACTCCGCCTTCGCCGCCGACTGCGGCCGCACCAGGTAAAGAAACACCCACGCTGCCACGCACGTAATGAATGCGGCCAGTGGAACGCTCATGGTTTGCCGGGTGGGGTAGGGTTTCCGGGCCTGTCTCCACCGGGATATTCCACGGGTCGGCCCGCCGCAATGGTTATTTATCGCAATGCGGAATTCCCCGAAATCCGGGCGGCCGTCGGCCGGCCCCCGGACGCCGACGCGTCGTTGCGGCGAGCGCCGGAACGGCCGGGCCCGCCGGCCCTCCCCGCCGCGATCAGTTCACGATCCGATGGTAAGTGTCCCCGTAGATGGTGATCGTGTTGGGGTCGATCACCCGGAGCACGCCGAATTCGTTCGTGAGGATGACCACGCCGGACGTGGTGCGGGCGGCACGTCCGGTCTGCAGCCGCTCGCGGGTCAGGGTGTGATTCGGCCCGTAGACCGTGAAGTGGAACAGACCCAGCGGCTCGATCACGAGGTGCCGGTCGCCCTGGCGGACTCCGGTCTGGTAGGTTCCGGCCACCTGCTGCATCAGGGCGTCGGATTCCGCGCTGGGGAGGAAAGAGTGGGGGGGCAGGATGGTGCGCGGCGGCTTGAGCAGCATCCACGCGGTGGTGGCGTTCATCGCCACAATGGCGGCGCCCAGCAGAATGATCGTGAAATACTTGCGCTTCCGTCTTGGCGGAGGTGCCGCCATCGGAAGCGGGGCCCTGGATCCGGACGGCGGTACCTTGGGCGTCTCCAGGGCTCCGGTGACGATGCCCATGATGTCGTCGACCGAGACCTCGATGCCACGCCCCTTGGTATCCCAACTGCCGTAGTACAGCTTGCCCTCGATCACCGTGATCATGGCCAGGCCGGCGGCGGAAGTAATGCGGGCCTGGGGACGGAAGGTGACGGTCGGCGACAGACGGGCCGCCGTTCCGGCAAGGGTGGTCAGGAGTTGCCGCAGCTTGTCCTCCGGCACCGCCTCCAGCGTCGTGTCGGCGTACTGGGTTCCCGCGTCGGTCGCATCCGGCGCGAGGGCGATCAGGACAACCTTGTAGCGGGGCTTGGGCATCAGCGTTCGACAATCCAGACGAGGCTACCACTGCCTCCGTAAAAGAGGTTGCCGGTGTTCAGGTTCCCGTCGTCGACCATCTTGTCGAGTTCCTCGAGCTGGTCCGCGTTGCCCGTCAACGCGCTGTCGGAGGTCGTGCTGACCGTGATGACGGCGGAGTACCGGACGCCGGCGAAGTCCTGGTTGGTCTCAAAGGCGAAATGGCCGCCCAGCGGACTGGCGCGGGTCCAATCCGACTCCTTGATCCGGCCGGCCATCTCGGGCGGGTAAACGCCCGGGTTGGTCGCGGCCGGGAAACCGCCCTTTTCGGAGGCGTAGGCCTCAAAGGCGTTTCCGAAGACCCGCAGGTCGTCCCCCATCGCCGTGGCGCGGGCCTTGTTCTCGATCCGCCGGAAGACCGGCACGGCCATCATGGCGAGAAAGCTGATGATCGTCACCACGATCATCTCGCCGGGAGCGGTCGCCACCGAGTTGCCGGACACGATCTCCGATCCGGACACCGCCACCCGGATCCGGCAGTTCTACGAGCAGACCGCGATCCCGGCCGACTCATTCGCCCGG
>JBJKRV010000175.1:0-5250 GCA_046704465.1 Opitutaceae bacterium
ACGCCGCCCCGCGTCCATTGATTCAGGGCCGGCATCTGCTGGAACTCGGGCTCACCCCCGGCCCGCGGTTCAAACCGATCCTGGCGGCCGCGGCCGAGGCCCAACTCGACGGCGCCTTCACCGACGAGGCCGGTGGACGCGCCTGGCTGAAGGAACATCTGGGCGAGCTGCAGGAACGCGCCCACAGTTGATCGCAGCCCGCAGGCCGGCGCTGCCGCGGATGACGCGCAACCCCAAGTCGGGTTTGGCGAGTCCTGGACCGAGCGACGGCGCTGTCGGTCTATCGATCCGCGAAAACTTGCCCGTCCAGACTTGGCGTCGGCGTAGCCCGGTCCTCGACTCCCGAATTCCCGACGTCCGGTTTCAGGATTGGATCGCCACGGCTGGCGACGTAGTGCACGGATGTTGGCATGATCCGCGCCTTCCAATGGGACCTCGGTCGTCAGGTGGAACGGCTCGACTTTCTGCTGCGCTGGCTTCCGCGGTATGCGGAGTGGGGGTATGAAGAGCTTTACCTCCACCTTGAGGACGCCGTCGAATTTCCGAGTGTGCCAGGCGTGGCCCGCGCCGACGCCTACCGCCATCGCCAGTTCGCCCGCCTGGTGAGGGCTGCCTCTGCCGTGGGCATTCGGGTGGTGCCGATCGTCAATCTGCTCGGTCACACCCAATACCTGATCAAGGTTCCCGCCCTGCGCGACCTGAACGAACTCCGCGACGCCCACGGCCGGCCGCTTGATCACGGCCAGATCTGCCCGCTGCATCCGCACACGCTGGAAGTTGCCACGAGGCTTTTGCACGACATGGCGCCGTTCTGCACTGCGGGGAAGGTGCACGTGGGCCTCGACGAATCGTTTCTTCTCGGCCGATGCCCACGGTGTCGGGAGGAGATCGGCCGGATTGGCCTGCCCGGACACTTTGCCGGCCACGTTCGGCGCCTGGCCGGGCTGACCGACTCGCTCGGCCTGCGGCTGGGCCTCTGGGCCGACATGCTGGCGCTCCTGCCGGCGGCCATTCCGCAACTGCCACGCGGGGTAATCGCCTACGATTGGTATTACTACCCGTTCGGCCGGCTCCCCCGCGTCGAACCGCACAATTTCGCCGAAGTGGACCTGGCCACCCCACTCCGGGCGCAGGGCATCGAGTACTGGGGTTGCCCGATGAACGGCGCGTTTCGATACGAGCCGCTGCCGGTGTTCGGCGAACGTATCGACAACATCCTTTCCTGGTGGCGGCGCTGCCGGCGGATGGGCGCCGGCGGCATGCTCGTGACTTCCTGGGAGCCGAAGCGGTTGGCGGTCGAACTGGCCTTCGCCATCGACGCCGCCGCGGCTTCCCTTTGGCTCAATCCAGGCGTGGAAGATCCGGCTGAAATGTTGCGGCAGGGCTTCAAACGCATATTCGGCCCGCGCATTCAAGTGGCGGCGGCGGCAGCCAGGGCTTCCGACACGTGCACGTTCGTCGGGTACCCTCGCTGGCAGATCAACGAACGGTGGGACGTCTGCGCCGGCCGCGACGGACCCGCGCCGTACGTCCGCGAGGCGACCCGGCTGGATCGCCTTGTTCCGCAGCGTCTCCCGGAACCGCTCGCGGCCAGCCTCGCCTTCCGTCGTTACCTGGCCCACCGCGACGTGTTTGTCCGCCGCGCGGCGCAGGCAGTGCTTCGAATGCGACGTGCCACGAACCGCGCTCCGATCCTCGCCACACTCCGCAAGGAAGCCGCCGCGTTTGACGACGCCTGGCGTGACGGTCGTGAGGCCGCCCGGTCAATGTGGGCGCGTTCGCGCGACCGGCGCGCCCGCGGCCCGAATGAGCTCATGTTGGCCGGAGACAAGGCCCGCCTGCGATTGTGGCGGCGATGGCTCCAGCACCTCGAGCGTGAGGCCGAGATTCTCTGGCAGGCGACGCCGGTGTGCGGCGCCTGGCAGTTGCAGTTTACCGTGCATAACTTTGCCCCCGCCCTGCCGCGTGTTGCCGTCGAACAACGCGGACCGGATGGATCCTGGCGGCGGCTGCACACGTTCCACCTGGTCGAATTCCGCGCGTTCGCGGCCAAGCCGCGAACCCACATTCGCAGGGAGTATTCCGTACCCGCGGCCGCACCAGCCCCAGTTCGGACAAGCCTCCGGAACAGCCGGCAGCCCGCTGCCCAATTTCGATTTACGGTGTGCGGAATTGGCCAAGTCGCCTTCAGTCACATCGAGTTCACCGATGGGCTGCGCACCTGGACACCACGTGGCCAGCCGTCACGCTCGCGCTTCATCCTGGGCCGACCGGCGCCCCTCCGGGGTTTTGTCGACGTCAACCGCGAGCGATCGCTCGTCATTCGGTTCTAAGCCGGGTCGGCCGGAAGACCTTCGTGGCGAAATGCCTCGAAACAACAGCCGCGCACCCTGGATGGTGCGCGGCTTGGAATGTTAGATGAAGCCGGCCGATTTCGCCGGATCGGATCCGGTGCGCCTTCGCGCTTGGAAACCGGCACTCACTCGCTGGCGGCATGGCGGAAGCTGGAGGCACCAACATGCCGTCTGAACATGTCTTGCGTCGCCAAGACCACTTCTTTCCGCAATGTGAAATCGACCAAGAGCGCCTCACTGCCCATAGAACGCTCAAATATGTCGACGAACCCCATTCCGATTATGCGGCGGTGGAGCGTGGCAAGACCGGTCGGCCGGCAGAGTCTGCGATTACCTCCGGGCCCGGCGGATGGCTGGTCCAAAGATTGCAGGGACCGTCTCAAAGCAAACGGCCCGAATTTCTTCGGGCCGTCGTTGCAGATAGGACGTTAGTTGCCAGGTATCAGAATTTGATCCTAAGGTCGGCGTAGTAAGACCGGCCGAAGTAGCTGTACGTGGCCGCATCAAATGGCGGGCTCGCAAAGTTATCCCGGTCGAGTGGCGGCTTCTGATTGGTGAAGTTGTTGCACCCAATGTCGAAGCTCAGGCCCTTGAAGCGGCTGTTGAGCCGCCCAAGGTCGACCCGGAACTGGATGTCGAATGTGTTGTACGGATTGACCTTGGTGCCATACCCGCTGTCCACGGAATTAATGTGAGTGTACCCAAGGCTGGCACCGTACGATTTGTAGGTCCAATCGATCGTCGTGTAGGACCGGGCCTTCGGTTCCGTACCCGGGTAGGCATCCGTCCCCGCATAATCGAAGCCTGGATCGGTCGGGCCTGACTTTACAAACCACTGATTTATGATGGCCCATTCCGTATTGACCACGAAGCGGCCGAATCGATCCCATGGCAACAGGTACCGTACGTTGATATCCCATCCATGCTGCTTCTGCTCGGCAATATTGACCAGGGACTGGATGACATAGACATTGTCCGGATTCCCTGAGAGCTGTCCGGGCGCCGTCACATGCGTGCCGCCGGCAAAAGCGAAGTTGCCCACCGTGACGTATTGGGAGAACGGCGAAGCCGGCCCGTACTGTTCGACCGACTGCATCATCGTCAGGGTCCCGCCGGGGGCTCCGATCAAGTCTTTCTGTTCAATATTGTAGTAGTCGACGGTGATCTCCAACCCCTTAGCGTACTTGGGCGAGTACACCACGCCGAACGTCTTGCTCTTCGCATGGGACGGGGTCAGGTGCGGATTGAAGCCGTTGATCTGATGTCCCTGCAGGTTTGGCCATTTGACGCCCATGTCGTTGCCGGAGGAATCATATCGCTCCAAGGCAGTGGGCGAAGCCGTGAATCCGGAAGAGGACGGGCCGTACAGATCATACAGGGTCGGGGCAGTGAAGGACTTGGCGTACGTCGCCCGAAGCGCGAGTTCGTCATTGAACGGCAGATAGCGAATTGAGAGCTTTGGCACCGAGGTTTTGTTGCCGTCGCTGTACGACTCGTGCCGGTACGCACCATCGAGGGTCAGAAGGTGCAGACCGGGAATATTGTTCTTCGAGGAAGTCACCGGTACCTTGAGTTCCCCGAAATACGCGGTCATGTGGCGCTGGTTATCGAAGGGGCTGAGCGACGTGCCGTTGTTCCACAAGGAGGTCGAGGCACCAGGCGGGATGATGCTGTTGTAGTCGGCGGTCGCGGTGAGCTTCTCTTTGCGGTACTCGGCGCCGGCGGCCCATTCAATGGGCCCGCCGGGAATATCCCACATCTTGCCGTTGGCGAGTGCATTGAGCGTGTACAACTCGCTCCGGTAATCACCGATCGAGGTGCCGAAGATATTGGCCGTGGCGAGCCTCGCCGGGTCCTGCTGGATGGCGAACAGGTTGATATTCCCATCCTGTAGCGCGGTCAGGAGCGCCGAATTGAGGATCTGGTTGAACCCATATGCCGTCTGGTAGGAGATATTGTACGTGCCGTAGACCTGCCAGTTGATGTAGTCGTTGACCTTGTCCTCCAAGGTGGTGGTCATCCGATAGAAGTTGTTCAGATTATCATAGATGCGGTTCGGCCCATAGATAAAGCGGTTGCGAACCGTGATCCCCGTCGTGCTGATGGGCGAGACACCGTAGCCGATGAGCGTGTTGTTGGAGGCGGTGACCGGCTGGGGATTTAGTTGATAATTCAGCTCCGAGTTCGCATACAGGAACTCGGCGCTCAACTTGACCTGGTCATTGAGCTGATGACTCCCGGAAACCGTCGCGATCCGCTTTTGGGACGCATTCAGAATTGTGGGCTTTTCGGACAGGTTAAAGCCGCTGGCCACATCGTCGGTTGGAACATAGATCCCTTGGGCGACCAAATCGGTCAAAGACATCGGCGTCGTGTTCGTCGGGGCATTTATTCCCGGCTTCAACCGGTAGAAGTTGCCCGAGCTGTCATTGATGACGCCGGGATAGCTCGCCGTGCCGTAATAGGGGTTGTCGTAGCTCACGTCGCGCTCCCACAGCGGCTGAGCCTTGGTCCATTCCGCCGTGAACATGAGATGCGTCCGGGAATTCCCGGCGCCCGCCACGGCATAGATGGAGCGTTCGCGCCAATAGCCGCCCGTGTCCTTTGGCGTCATGCCAATGTGGGAGCCGATCTCCACGCCCTCGAAGTCCTTCCGAAGGATGATGTTAATGACGCCGGACACGGCATCCGAGCCGTACACCGCCGAGGCCCCGTCGGTCAGCACCTCGATGCGCTCGATCGCCGCAAGGGGAATCAGGTTGAGGTCGACGAACTGAATGCCGGTGCCGGCCGAGCCGCTGGCTGCCACGGCAGATGGAGCCATGCGTTTGCCGTCGAGCAACACGAGAGTATCGATGTTGCGCAGGGCAACCATCGAGCCGCCGTTGGTGTAGGC
>JBJKRV010000176.1:0-3084 GCA_046704465.1 Opitutaceae bacterium
GGCCTACTCCTCGAACCCGCCGCGCCGCGCCGCCTTGACCCGCGCCCGGCGGCGTTTGCCCTCGATCATCCGCGCCTTCTGGGTCCGGCTTTTCTGCCGCGTGCGGCGACGCTCCGCCTCCCGCCCCGCCCGGACCTCCGCCGCCGCGACCCGCCGGCGCTCTTCCAACTTCGCCGCGAGCTCGGCCCACGCCTGCTCGCGGTTGTCCGCCTGCGAGCGGCCCGCCTGACAGCGCACCTCGATGCCGCTGCGGGCATGACGCAGCCACACCGTGGACGAGGTCTTGTTGATTTTCTGGCCTCCCGGCCCCGTGCCGCGGACAAAGCGTTCGTCCACATCGTCCGGGCGGATGTCCAGATCGGACAACCGCCGGCGCACACCAGCCGAGATTTGCAGTGGAAATCCGCCCATGGGTTTGCTTCGCTCCCGTGAAACCAATCCCGCACGCGGCAGTCAAATCCAACTCGGACCCTGCCCCGCGGCCCTTGACAGGACTCGCCTTTCACTCGGTTCGCCCTATCTGTATCCAATCTTAACGCTTCATGTTGAACGGTCCCGCCTGGTCCCAGAAACTCCGCACTGAAATCGCCAAAGCCGTCATCGGCCAGGACGCCGTGGTCGAACGGCTGCTCGTCGCGCTGCTCGCCAACGGCCACGTCCTCCTGGAAGGGATGCCCGGCCTGGCAAAGACGCTGCTGGTCAAGTCCCTCGGGCAGGCGCTGGGCGTCCAGTTTGAGCGCATCCAGTTCACCCCCGACCTGCTGCCCAGCGATGTGGTCGGAACCATGGTTTTCCAGCCCAAGGAGGGCACCTTCGCGCCGCACCGCGGCCCGATCTTCGCCAACCTGCTGCTGGCCGACGAGATCAACCGCGCGCCCGCCAAGGTGCAGAGCGCGCTCCTCGAGGGCATGCAGGAGCGGCAGGTGACGATCGGCGGCCAATCCCACCCGCTGCCCTCGCCGTTCTTCGTGATGGCGACGCAGAACCCGATCGAGCAGGAGGGCACCTATCCATTGCCCGAGGCGCAGACCGACCGCTTCCTGTTCAAGCTCATCCTCGATTATCCCTCCGCCGAGGAGGAAACCGCGGTGATGCAGCGCTGGGGCCTGGTGACCAAGCAGCCGTCGCTCACCGCCGTGTCGAGCGGGGACGAGCTGCTGGCGCTCCGCCAGGACGTCGACCGGATCCACGTCGCGCCGGAGGTGCACCGCTACATCCTCTCGATGGTCCGCGCCACGCGCATGCTGGCCGAGCGCACGGACAACCCCGCGGTCCGGCGGCAGCTCAACTTCGGCGCGTCGCCGCGGGCCTCCCTCGCCCTCTTCCAGACCGGCCGGGCGCTCGCCTGGCTGCGCGGCGAGGATTTCGTGGCCCCCGCGCTCCTGCAGGAACTCGCCCCGGACATCCTCCGCCACCGCCTCGGACTGACCTACGAAGCCGAGGCCGAGGAAATCACCACGGACCGGATCATCGCCCAAGTCATCGAACGCACGCCGGTGCCGGCCGTCGGCTGACCGCCCGCCGGCGCCCCGCATTCCGCGGGTGCACTCGCCTCTGTCCGGCGCCGGCCTTTTCCGCTCCCTTGCCCGCCTCCCCCGTCACTGCCAATCCCCAGTCGCAACTGGCCCTCCTGCGCCGGCTCGAATGGCGCGTCCGGCATGCGGTCGAGAATGTGCTCAGCGGGGAGTACCGTTCCGCCTTCCGCGGCCGCGGCATGGAATTCGACCAGGTGGTGAAATACGAGTACGGCGACGACGTCCGCGACATCGACTGGAACGTGACCGCCCGCCTCGGCGAGCCGTACCGGAAGAAGTTCGTCGAGGAGCGCGAGGTCACGCTGCTGCTCGTGTTTGAGGACGCGCCGAGCCTGCAATTCGGCTCCTCCGAACTCTCCAAGCGCGAGGCGCTGCTCGAACTGGCCGGCCTGGTGATGCTGCTCGGCGCCGTCAATCGCGACCGGGTCGGCTACGTGCTGGCGTCGCCCGGGGGCTACCAGATCAGGGAGCCGGTGCGCGGCCGCGGCCCAATCCTCCACGCCGCCTCGACGCTGCTGGGGGCGCCGCCGCCGGCGCTCGGAGCCGTCGACCCGCGGACGCCGTCTCCGGTCTCCGGACAGATTCCCTGGCAACTGATCGCGCGGGCCGCGCCCAAGCACAGCATCCTGATCTGGCTGTCCGATTATCCGCCGCGCGACCCGCCGGAGGGCTGGGGCGTCGTGCAGCGGCGCTACCAGACGATGGGATTCCGCGTCGACGACCCCTGGGACCGTGCGCTGCCCCAGGGCGAAACGCTGACGGCCTACGATCCCCTCGCCTTCCGCCTGGTCACGCTGGACGGCTCGGCGGCCCAGCGCGCCAGCCATGCCGCATGGACGCAGCACCGGGAGGCCGCCTTTCGGGCGCTGTTTCCCGACACCCTCAGCCGCCTGGTCATCAGCACAGAGGAACCGCGGCTCGAGGCGCTCGTCCGGTTCTTCCACGCCCGCATGAAGTCGCGAAGCCGGGGATAAGTACCAAGTCACAAGTACCAAGTTTCAAGAAATGAGCCGACCACCCGTCCCGTGCCCCCTATCGCGAGTTCAGTTTCCTCCTGACACTTGTCACTTGGTACCTGGAACTTCGGCGGTGGCGTCGCCGCCGCGCTGATGATGGGCTGGCACGACTACATTCTCCGGGATCCCTGGTGGCTGGCGGCCCTGCTCGTCATCCCGCTGGTCGTCTGGCTGCGCGGACGCCGGGGCGTGCCGGCGCTGGTGGTTCCCTTCGCCGCCGCCTGGTACCGACCGTCGTTGTTCGCCCCCTCGCGCCTACCCGTCAGCCTCGGAGTGGTTGGGCTGGCGCTGCTCGTGCTGGCCCTGGCCCGGCCCCAGCACATCGACGCCAAGCGCCAGGCGCACCGCCAGGGCTACGACCTGATGCTGGTGATGGACATGTCGGGCAGCATGCTGGCCGAGGATTATGCCAAGCCCGGCGAGGGTCCCGACCGCTTCGATGTGATCAAGAAGGTGGTCCGCTCCTTCATCCGCGAGCGACCCGACGATCGGATCGGGATCGTGGTATTCGCCACGCACGCGTACACCCTGGC
>JBJKRV010000177.1:0-2704 GCA_046704465.1 Opitutaceae bacterium
GCGCGTCCGTGCCCGCGTCCACGCTGGCGCCGGCCGGCGCCAACAAAACAGCACCACAGCGCCCCGCGCCAAGCGGCACGCCCGCCGCCGGCGTTGCCGGATCCTGATGCCATGAACCACACCGCCCTCAATCTGCCCGATTACCGGGAGCAAAGTCGCGAGGTGGCGGAGCGGTTCCGGCGCATCCGCCACCGCCCGGTCGTGCTCAGTGTGCGGGACCTGCACAAGACCTTCGGGACGAATGGCGCGAGCCATCTCGCCCTGCAGACCATGTCGCTGGACGTCCACCGCCGGGAATTCATCTGCATCATCGGGCCCTCGGGTTGCGGAAAATCGACGTTGATCCGGATCGTGGCCGGCCTGGAGGATGCGACGGGAGGGGAGATTCTCATCGACGGACACCCGGTCTCGGGCCCGGGCCCGGATCGCGGGATGGTCTTCCAGGGATACACCCTCTGTCCCTGGCGCACCGTGCGGCAGAACGTCATGTTCGGCCTGGAGATGCGAGGGAAGGACCGGAGCACCGCCGAGACCGAGGCCCGGCAGTGGCTCGCCATGGTCGGCCTGGAGAAATTCGAGACTTCCTATCCCCACGAACTCTCGGGCGGGATGAAACAACGCGTCGCCATCGCCCGCGCGCTCGCCAATGAGCCCCGCATTCTTCTCATGGATGAACCCTTTGGCGCCCTCGACGCGCTGACGCGCGCGAAGATGCAGAGCTACCTGCTCCAAATCTGGAAAAAGGTCGAGGTCACCGTCCTGTTCATCACCCACGACCTGGAGGAGGCCTGCTACCTGGCCGATCGAATCGTCGTGATGGGCACCAACCCCGGTCGGGTGCTGGAGGTCATTGAGAATCCCATTCCGCGTCCGCGCAATGCGGAGCAGTCCCTTTTGCCGGAGTTCATCGCCCTCAAGCACCGTTTGGACGAGCTGATCCACGGCCCCGAGGATGAAGGCGACGACAAGCTTCCGGTGGTAAAGCTGACGGAGGCCGGAGATGAGGTGGAATAGAATCAAACGAGTCCGTGGTCAGTGGTTTCAGGTCCTTGGTGCCAGAATACAGGATGGTGGTGGCGGTGAAAATATCGACGCCGAGAAAAGCCCATGACGACGGACCAGGGTTCAATGTCTGCGCCGGCGCGCTTTGCGCCCCCGCCGCGCTTTGTCTGGCCGCACGACCGCCGCTGTGCCGCCATGCTCTGCTTCGACGTGGACGGCGAAACCACGGCGCTCAGCGAGGATCCACGGCTGGCGCGACGACGGACGCTCATGTCCCAGTGCGCCTACGGACCGCGCGTCGGCGTGCCCCGATTGCTGGGGCTGCTCAAGCACCTGGACGTGCCCGCCACCTTTTTCATCCCCGGCTACGTCGTGGAGCAGCATCCGCGGATGGTCGAGGCCGTGATGGCCGGCGGTCACGAGATCGGGCTGCACGGCTATCTGCACGAGAAGCTCGCGACGCGGTCCGAGTCGGAGGAGGAGGACATTCTGGTCCGGTGCCTGGAGCTGCTCGAACGCCGCACCGGCCGCCGGCCGGCGGGTTTTCGCGCACCGTGGTTTGAGACCAATCCCTGGACCGCCGACCTGCTGGCGCGCCACGGGATCAGTTACGACGCCAGCGAGATGGGAGACGACGTACCGTATCTCCAGCCCGGCGGCGTGGTCGAGATCCCGGGGCAATGGTTGTTGGAGGATTGGGAGCAGTTCGCCTTCAACGCCGACCCGGCCTGGGGGTTTGTCCCGGAAGATTGTGCCAAGGTCCGCGAATTGTGGTGGCGGGAATTCGAAGCGATGCACGCCTTTGGCTGCTGCTTCGTGCTCACGCTGCATCCCTGGCTGAGCGGCCGACCGTCGCGCGTGCGCCTGCTGGAGGGCCTGGTGCGCGACATGCAGTCGGCGGGCGGCGTGTGGTTCGCGCGCGGCGCCGAGCTGGCCGATTACGTGCGCAGTCATCCGGAGGCGCGACGGGTGATCGATTTTGACCAGCCGGGCGACGCTCCGGGGATCAACGGTTCGTCGCCATTCGCCCCGGACGCGGGCGCGCCGCGGATGCCGGTGGCGGCGACCAGCACGAACGACCGGTGAACAAGGACGCTTGACCCAACGCCATGCCTGCTCGCGCCGAAAATTTCCAGGGACTCTTCTCCTCGCTCGCCTTCGCCAACCGCACGAGCGCGCGCACGGCGCAGACGGAGATGCCGGTTGCGGAACTCCAGCGCGCGATCGGGGAGGCGGCCGATCTGCCGCTGGCGCGGGCGCGGACGATTCCGGCCCAGGCCTACACGAGTGAAGCCTTCTTCGAGTGGGAGACGGCGCAGCTGCTGCGCGGCGGCTGGCAGTGCGTGGCGCACGTGTCGCAGCTTCCGGCCGCGGGCGACTTCCTGAATCTCGACCTGCTGGGCGAGCCCCTGATCGTGGTACGGGACAAGAGTGGCGGAGTGCGGGCGCTTTCGCGCGTCTGTCCGCACCGCGCCATGGACATCATGCCGGCGGGGTTCGGGTACGATGGCCACGGCCCGGCCGAGGCGCGCGCCGGCGCGCCGGGTTGCGGCCATACGCGAATCTTCCTCTGCCCATATCACGCCTGGACTTTCGAACTCGACGGCGGGCTCAAGGCCTGCCCCGAGATGCACGAGGCCGAGGGATTCGTGCGGGACGACTACCGGCTCAAGCCGTTCCGCACCGAGGTGTGGCAGGGCCC
>JBJKRV010000178.1:0-7877 GCA_046704465.1 Opitutaceae bacterium
CCGGCCAGGCTCGCCGCGGGATTCACCGGGCGGCGCAGCGGACGCGGCAGGCTGGCCCGCGGATCGGCGGCGAACGGCAGCATCACCACCGACTCACGGCGCCGGCGAATCGCGGGCGCAGGTTCCTTTGGTTGCGATGATTGCCGCGTCATTGGCCGGCCGCGATCATATCAGACGCATCCATCGTCCACTGGACCCGCAGATCTCTGTGAGTCATGCGCAACGTCAATGATCCGCGGAAGCCAACGTCGGCTCCCCGACGGCCACCGGACGTTGGCGCGCCAGGCAGGCTTTGAAATTGCCCAGGTAGGTCCAGTAAGTCGGGGCATTGAGATTCACGGTGGCCACGGCGACCGTGCCCCAGCCATGCCCTTGGGCGATCACCCGGCCGTCACGCCCCCAGATGCCCGAGACCATCCAGTGGTTCTCCGGAGTCGCGTAGGTGCTGCTCACCAAATAGACTTGGTTGTCGATCGCCCGCGCCGCGGCGAGGCGCGGACTGCAGCCCCACACCGGCCACGCGATGACCTCGGCGCCATGCACTTCCAGCTGGCGCGCCACCTCGGGGAAGTAGCCGTCGTAGCAGATCATCATCCCCACCTTGCCGAAACGCGTGTTGAATACCGGGTAACTATTACCGGGAGTGATGCCGGCCGCAATCTCCGCGTCCGTGAGCACCACCTTGCGATACTTGCCCACGATCCTGCCGTCCGGCCCGATGAGCACCGCCGTGTTGTAGAGGAGGCCATGGTCGCGCTCGATCAAACCGGGCACGATGTAGAGATTGTACTTGCGGGCCAGTTTGCCGAAATACTCCGTCGACGGTCCCGGGATCGGCTCCGCCACCTGGGCAAAAGTCCGATGCAGTCCGTAGTAAGTGAGCATCTCACCCAGCACCACGAGATCCGCATGCTGGGCCGCCGCCTCGGCAATATCGGGCGCATAGCTCTCGCAGTTCTCCATCGGCGTCCTGCCCGTGGGCCGGAAATTGACCGCGGCCAGGCGCACCAAGCGCGGCTGGGGTGGCGGCACTTCCTCCATGGTTATGCCGCTCCACCGGACCTCGGCATCCGTCGCCCACCGGAGATGGAATTCCACCACCGCCCACGTCGCCTGGTCCGGCACGTGATAGACATCGGACACCTCCGTCCAGCCGTTCGCGTCGGTGCCACGGGTCGCCGGAAACTCCGTCTCGGCGCGCGCCACGTAGCCGGGGATGTCATGGAAGACGGGTAACCCCAGCGGGACCCAATGGTCTGCGCTGTTGCGCCAGAGCAATCGCACCACCACCTCGCGGCGCGGCACGGGCACATGCCTGGCCCGGTAGAACGCCCGGAAGCGATAGTACTTCCCTCCGGTGACGGGAAAACGCCGCACCCAAAATCCGTTCAGGCCCGGACGCCGGTCCGTGCGAATGACGAGCGCCGGCTGACCGTCGCGCCCGCCCTGCGGTTCCCGGGCAAAGTCCGGACGAATGCCGGGAAGCGGAGCCCCGGTCGACCAGGTGCCGCCCGGCAAACCCGGCGGGATGGGAGCAGGCGGGATCTGCTCATTTTGGGCCCGGGCCACGGTCAGGCTGCCGGTGAGGAGCGCCAAGGTGAAGAGCGCCGCCCCGAAGGCCCATCCTCTCGGACGGTTCGCTGTAACGGGTAATGAATTCATGAGACTACCGTAGATTAACTAAATTCGCCGCACTTCTTGAGTTCACGCTCCTTCGGGAGCGCGGGTGGAGCGCATTGCAGCACACACCGAAGTCACCGGCGAAGGACGGGGCCGCAACGCGCTTGATCGCCTTGAGGACCCGCCGCTCCTCCCTGGCGGGCGACAGAACCGCCTGCAGTTCAATTTAGACCGCTCCAGGGATTCCGCCACTCGCGCCGGACGCATTAAGCCAACGTTGTTCCGTCTGAAAAAAAACACCCCCGGATTCAGCATCCGGGGGTGTGCATCGTGATTGTTTCACATTGCTGCCGCGACCGTGGCAGGAGCCACCCGCGCGGCTCAGAATTCAAACCGGCTGGTGAGCGTCCAGGTCTGGGGCTGCTTGATCCGCCATTCGACGATCGAGCGATCCGGGTTGGCCTTGTACGGGATCAGCTCGTTGCCCACACCCACGTTGTGGATGTTGAGCTGGAGCTTCCAGTCGACGGCGTGCCCACCCCACAGCTTCAGCTTGCGCTGGTAGCCGAACCACAGGTCGTAGATCGGATCGACCGTTCCGTAGATGGGATTGTTCACATCCGAAACGACCAGCCTGTTGCCGTTGTTCGTGATGATCTTGCCGCCGTAGCCCAGGAGCGGCTGGCCCGACCACCGCACCGCGCCGCCGATGCTGAAGCCGTTGAGGACTCCGCCCAGCACGTGGTCGTCAAACGTGTAGTTGGTGATGAGGTGGTAGTTCCACCTGATCATCTCGTCCGAGGACGTCCCCTGCTCCGCGAAGACCGGGATCAATCCGTTGTTGAGGATGTTGCTGTTCACCCAGCTCTGCAGGGTCGCCGGCTGCTGCCCGGTGGGCGAACCGATCAGATTTCCCGCCGCCGTCGGCGTGCCATCCGGATTCTGGACCAGGGAGATCAACCCGCCCTTGCCAAAGATGAAGTTGTTCAACTCCGGAGCGATATCCGTGCGGATCACCTGCGCCTGGGACGCATTGGCGGAAATGCGCCAGTTCCGCACCGGATTCCACGTCAACTCGTATTCCCAGCCGCTGGCATCCGTGGCCGAGGTCGCCGTGATATGGTATCCACCAAGGGTGTCCGCGGAATAGTTGCCGTAAGTGGCCGGCGGAGTTGAGCCGTTGGTGTTCGGGTTGGGCGTCAGGGTGTAGTTGAAGGCATTCATGTAGGTCTTGCCGGCCGGACTGCTCAGCCAGCTGTTGAACTGCGCGATGCCCTGCGGATTCCCCACATTGTTGCCGAGATAACTGTTATAGATCACCCCGTCTAGCAGCAGATTCAGCTGGTTGAGCGCATTGTTCAGGCCGTTCACCGTGCTGTCACCCGCGATGGTCTCGAAATGCGTGACCCTGAAGTCCAGTTTCCCATGGAAGGTCGACACGATGTAGCCGTATTCCCGCGTCTTTCCGGTCTCTCCGGGCAGGGCTTGACCATCGAAGTTGTACCGCTGACCCGCGAGGCGGAAGTTCTGCGAATGGTTGTAGAAGGCGCTCAAATTCGTGCCCAGCGGCAGGTGGATGGCGAGAAACTGCGGGAGATGGGCCACAATGCCATAGCTGCTGGAGTTATTGGTGGCCGCCTGGACCAGTTTGGGATAATAATTGCTCGTCATGTCGGCGACACCATTGGCGTTGTAAATGTCGTTGCCGGCATCGAAGCTCCACACCCGGTCCTTGCGCGTGCCCAGCAAAGTGACCAGGTCGCCGTTGAACCAGTAGCTTTGCGCGAGGGCGGAAAGCGAATGCACCTGCAGGTCCGTGCGCGACACATAACGCATGGTGTGTTGCACGCCGTATTTCGGGTTGTTGTCCATCCCGAACGTCCCCACCTGCCAGGGCTGCAGGTCAGCCGGATTGTTGGATTGCGGGTTGTGGTTGTACAGGATCGTCATTGACTGCAGGCTGCTCGGATCCTGGACCGCGGTGATCGGCTGCACCGGCTGCGGCGTCGTCGTGCCCGCGAAGCTGGGTCCGATGTAGTTCACCAGCGCCACCAGGCGGGCGTTGCTGCTCACCCTCGGCACGCCGGGGGTGTAAACGTTCTCGGCGTTCACGAAATCCAGGTTGTTGCCGTAGGGGAAACCGCCCTCCGATGTGTTGTACTGTTCCTGCGCCATGTAGTTGGCCTGCATCACGTGGTGGCCGAGAATCTCGCCCAGCCACTTCGGTCCCACCTTGCGCAGATTCAAATCGTAGAAGGCCGTCGCCCGATAGGCGTTGTTGGTCTGGCCGTAAACCTGTTTCCAACCGAAATTGGACAACACGGGCCGCAGAAAATTCGGATTGGGCGCGCCGTTGGGCAGTTTCTCGTTGATGTCCATTTGGATCTCGTAATCGGCGGGGGCAATATAGCCATTGCCCGTGCTTTCCTTTTGATAGGCCACCTCGATGCCGGCCGTCTTGTGGATGAAAGTCTGGTCCAGCGTGATATTGGTGTTCGTCCACTCCGACCATTCATACTGGTTGGGACCGCCCAGTTGGTAGTGATAGAAGTCGAAGAGGTGCGGATCGCTGATGCTCACCTCATTGCTATAGAGCGATGCCAACGGGTCGCCGGCGTGGTAGACGTGCTGGATCTGGTAGCTCTTGTTCAGGGTGCCGAGCATGCCGCCTGACATCAGGTTGGGCGACAGGGCCGGATTATAGACCACGTTGGGCGCGAAGGCTTCGATGCCGTCCACCGTCTGGCCGTTGCCGACATTGATCCCGCCCGGTTGGCTGCTGTTGGGATTCAGGTAGAAGATACCGGCCTCGGCCCCGCGCCAGCCGCCGAAATTGCCGCTTATCGTATAACCGTTGGCTCTCGTGCCGTTGGCGTTGAAGACAGTGTTCGCCGTATAAGGCCCCTGGGGTGTGCCCAGCAAATGTCCCGTGGCCGTCGTCGGGTCCCACACCGGCTGGCCCGCCGTCCACCACCACGTGTACGAGTCTCCGGGCGTCCGGATCTGGGCCTTAGTGGAGTTGGTGGACCCATGCTCGTGCGTGATCCGCAGGGTGGTATTCCTGAACGGCTTGAAGGTCATCGTCGCCGTGATCCCGCGCCTCAGGTCGTAGGCGTCGTTGATCCGGTACTTGGTTTTGCCGTAAAGGGTTGCCACCCGCACCGCCAGCACTCCGGGCTTGATCACTTGGTTGGTGTCGAGCACGCCCCGGTAGGTGCCGTATTCTCCGTACTGGCCGGTCACCGACGTCTTCGTCTTGTTCACGTCAGCCTGGATGATGGTCATGTTGATGATGCCAGCGGGACTGCCCAGGCCGAAGAGAATCGAGTTGGCGCCGCGGCTGATGTCCACCAGATCAACATTGTAGGTGTCCATCGGGATGTTCGAGACGAAGTAATCCCCCGTCTGGTCGGCGGTGGCCAGGCCCCGGATCCGCACCGACGGCCGGATCAAACCGATTTCACCGGAGAAGCTGCCTGCATTCGGGTCGCTGATGCCCGTGTAGTTGCCGCCATAGCCGGCCACATTCGTGTCGTCGGTGAAGACCAGCAGTGACGTCATGTCGGTCGCATTGACGTCATGCATGAATTGCTTGGTCACCACCGAGATCGACGCGGCGATGTCATTCAGAGAGGTGCGCAGACGGGTGCCCGCCAGCGTATCACTCGCCTGATAGCCGTTGTCGTGTTCGCCGGTGACGACGAACGGGGACAGGTTGACCGTCTGGCCCTCGCCGCTGGCCGACGAAGACGAGGAAGTGCTTTGATCGATTTTGGCAACGGCCTGGGGCGAGAGTTTCTGCGACCCATTGGCGTCCGTTGAGGTCGAGTTCGATTGGGCAAAGGCAGGCCCTCCGCAAAGTGCGAGGCCCGCGACCAGCGCCGCCATCCATCGCAGCGACGAAGTGCCGCCGGTTTGACGTCTGCAGCTATGATTTGAGTGCGATCTTTTCATTTTCTTTCGAATGGCGCCGGTAACGTCGGCCGTCCGCAGCGGGGAACCACAAGCCCGCCGCCAGATCGGCCCAGCCGATGCCTTCTTGATGTTTTTGCGGTTTCTTGGAGGAGTAGGTTGGAGACTCTGCTGAGGATAAGGCGCCCTCCCGGGATGCTCCGCATCTGGAGTAGGGGCTGGGGAGGACGGCGTGCTAAAAGCGGACGCTAAAAGACACTAAAACCGCGGTGAATCGCAGAGGATAATTATGATTCGTTCTGTGCGTATTGTGATGTACCGCTGCCGGAGCCGTGCACCGGACCATTCGCCACCGCGGTCGGCGCGCCGTTTCGGGCATCATTATGTGATCTGCGTCCGAGGACACTCCGATCGTTGGGCGATCCCGAAAGTCCGGATATTTGTGGAGCGCCAACTTGCACGTCGCATCACCGTAGGTGATCTTTCAGTACCTCGCGTCACCGTGTGGTTTTTTGTCTTTCGCGATGAAGGCCCTGATTCTCCAAGCTCCGTCAGCGTTCGATCTCACGGACATTCCTGCCCCCGAGCCCACAGCCGATGAAGTCCTCGTGCGCGTTCGCGCGTGTGGCATCTGCGGCAGCGATGTCCACGGCATGGACGGACGCACCGGGCGGCGCATCCCCCCGATCGTCATGGGGCACGAGGCCGCCGGCGAGATTGCCGCCGTCGGAACGGCGGTCGAGGGCTGGCAGGTCGCGGACCGGGTGGCGCTCGATTCCACCGTCTCCTGTGGTCGGTGCTGGTACTGCCGCCGGGGCGAGGAAAACCTCTGCGATCAACGCCGGGTGCTCGGCGTCTCCTGCGCCGACTATCGCCGCCCCGGAGCCTTCGCGGAGTTCGTCGCGGTGCCCGCGAGAGGCGTCTATCGACTGCCGGCCGACCTGGATTTTGATCGGGCGGCGCTGATCGAACCGGTCTCGGTGGCCGTGCATGCGGTGCGGCGGGCCCGGCCCAATCTGGGCGACACCGCCGTGGTCGTCGGCGCCGGCATGATCGGCCTGCTGACCATCCAGGCCCTGCGGGCGCACGGCTGCGGGGAGATCATCGCGCTCGATCTCGCCGATGACCGGCTCGCGACGGCGCTGCGGCTGGGCGCCACGCGCGGAATCCGCGCGGACCGCAACGAGGCGCCCGCCGAGGTCCGTGCGCACACCGGCGGGCGCGGCGCGGACCTTGCCTTCGAGGCCGTGGGCCTCTCGTCCGCCCTGGGTCTCGCCGTGAAGTGCGTGCGCAAGGGGGGACGCCTGACGTTGATCGGGAACCTTGCCCCCGACGTCAGTTTCCCCCTCCAGGAGGCGGTGACGCGGGAGCTCTCCATCCTGGGCAGCTGCGCCTCCAGTGGCGAGTATCCGACCTGCCTCGACCTGATCGCGCGGGGCGCGATCGACGTGCGCGCGCTGATCAGCGCGACCGCCTCACTCGCCGATGGACCGTCGTGGTTCAAACGCCTTCATGCCGGCGAACCCGGTCTGATGAAAGTCATCCTCAAGCCATGATCCCGGCCGGCCGCCGCGACGGATGAAACGCGTCAAGACTGCACTGGTGGGCTGCGGCAAGGCGGGGCGCTTGCACGCCCTCGCACTCGCACGGCTTCCGGAATCCGAATTTGTCGGCGTCTGCAGCGCCAGCGCCGACCATGCCAGGTCCTTTGCCGCCGAATTCAACGTCCGCGCCTACCCCACCGTCGAGGATCTCGTGGCCGGTTCCGGGGCGCAGATGATCACAGTCACCACGCCGCATCCCCTGCATGCGGAGCCCGCGATCCGGGCCCTTTGCGCCGGGGTCCACGTCCTGGTGGAGAAGCCGCTGGCAGCCACGCTCGATGACTGCGATCAGATGCTCGCGGCTGCTCGCGCGGCCGGTTGTCTGCTGGGGACCGTTTGTCAGCGGCGGTTCTACCCGCCGTGTCAACGGATCCACCGGGCCCTCCAGGCCGGCAAGCTCGGCCGGCCCGTCATCGGCACGGTGACCCTGTGCGGGTGGCGGGACGAAGCGTATTACCGCAGTGACCCCTGGCGGGGCACCTGGCACGGAGAGGGCGGCGGCGTCCTCGTCAACCAGGCCCCCCACCAGCTCGACCTCCTGCTCTGGTACATGGGGCCGGTCGAGGAACTGCACGGGTACTGGGCCAACTTCAACCACCCCACCATCGAGGTCGACGACACCGCGGTCGCGACGCTGCGCTTCAAGAACGGAGGACTGGGAACCATCCTGGTGAGCAATGCGCAGAACCCGGCCCTGTACGGCCGCGTCCGAGTCCACGGCAGCAACGGCGCCACCGTTGG
>JBJKRV010000179.1:0-4101 GCA_046704465.1 Opitutaceae bacterium
AACCAGACCACCGGCCGGTCCTGGTGCTCGCCCGTGACCGTGAGGGTGTGCCTGCCCGCGGCGAGTTCGGCATGCCAGCTGGTGGTCGGGGGGAGCCAGAGATTGCGGAAATCCACGACCGTCTTTCCGTCCACCCGCACGTCCCAGCGGCGCGCCATCTTCCGCCCGACATCCAGCAGGAAGGCGTAGCGGCCCGCCGCCGGAACGGTGAATTCACCGGTGAACTCGCCGGGCGTGCGCGTCTCCTGCTTCGTGCCCTGGGTGGTCGTGACCGCGACCGTGGTCGTCTGGCCGCCCCCGCCCGTCGCGGTCAGGGCGATCTTCTCCGTGGCGGGGTTCAGCTCGGTGAGTCCGTCATTGAGCCAGAGCAGTCCGTAGCCTTTGCTGGACAGCAGAAAGGGCAGGGCGATCTGGCTGTTGACCTGGGTCAGGCGGCGCGGCAGGTCGCGCACGTACAGGTGACCGTCCTGGAACTCGCCGGAACCAAACAGCCGTTCGTCGGGCGGGGAGTAGAACGTCTCCTGGGCGATGTGGGTCGGCCGTCCGCGCTGGGTCGAGGGGACGAGCAGACGCCCGCGCGGCTCTTCGGTGAGCAACACCCGTCCGGCCGGATCCCGGAAGCTGAGACCGCCGGTGGCCCGGTTGACCACGACCTGCAGGCCCGCGGTGGCCACGGTGATGGCCACCGGCGATTCCGCGACGGTGAAATGGGGAACGGGGACCTGCTCCGCCAGCACGGGGCCGGACGGCACCGGCGCATCGCCTTCGGCAAGGCGGACGCGGATGGCGTTGTCGGTCAGGGGCCGGAGCACGAGGCGGCAACCCTGAAGCCTGACGTCGACCTCCGCAGTCCGCCGGGCCGCGAGCCCGGCCTCCGATCCGGCAAACACCGGCGAGCCCAGGCAGGCTGCGAGCGCGAATCCGAGTCCGGCGCAAACGCTCCTCGTGAGGGTCCCGCCGGTCATCTAGCCTTTGCCCAACGGGAGACCGACATAGAGAGCGACCGCCTGGGCCCGCGAATTGATATGGAGCTTCTCGTAGATCCGCCGAATGAACGAGTTCACCGTCGGCACGCTGACGCCCATGACGCCGGCGATCTCCTTGTACAGATAGCCCTGGGCCAGGAGAGCCAGCACCTCGTTCTCGCGCTTCGAGAGCCTGTCGGCCGCCTTCATCTTCGGATTCGGCTGCCGGAACGACTGCACCACCTTGCGGGCGATGTCGCTGCTCATCGGGGATCCGCCGACGTGCACCTCGCGAAGCGCCGCGAGCAGGGCGTCGCGCGGCGTACGCTTGAGCAGATATCCCGTCGCCCCGGCCGAAAGCGCGTCGAAGATGTGCGTGGAATCGTCATACACCGTCAGCATCACGAACTGGGTGGCGGGCAGGCGGGGCTTCAGGCTGCGCACGCATTCGATGCCGTTGAGGCCGGGAAGATTGATGTCAACCAGCGCAATGTCCGGTTTCAGTTCGACCATCTTAGCCACGGCACTCTCGGCATCAGGAAAACGTCCGACACAGACGAACCCCTCGGCTTCCCGGATCCAGGTCACGAGCATCTCCCGGATCGAGGCGTCATCCTCGACCACGGCGACGGCGACGGCCGGCGGCTGGGCGGGACCTTGGTTCAGGGAATTGGGTTTCACGGCATACGGGTCGCGGCAAAAGCGAGCGGGGAGCGACGGGCCGGGCCGGGCGAATTCCGACATCGTGGAGTCCTGAACCGCGGGTTTGGCACGCCATCCGGGCGGCGCGGAATGGAAAGTGGCAAAAGGGAACATGACCTTGCGCGGGCAGCAAGCGCAGAGACCGTATCGCCGCGGCCAGGCGGCAGTTCGATCACCGCCCAATCGCGTGAACGCGTCCTCCGGCCACCACCCGTCCGCCGTTCCTCGCGCGCAGGATGTGGCCGGGGATCATTCAGTTGTGCGAATTCCCGGCCATGGAGAACGGCGGGGCGGGCGCGGCGCGCGCCGGCGGCGTAATCACTTTTGACTACAGACGGCCGGAAGGGCGTTTGCTAGTATCCGCCCGGTTCGGCATTCCAGACGGCACGGACCACCTGACATCTGCCCCAGATTTTTCCGAACCCTCGGTACGAATATACCGTGTCGTCAATGTGGTATTCCAAGATCGACCCTCCCCCCTGTGACTTGGCGGACGGCCCGGGAGGTCGTCCCGGAGAGGGCGCTGTCGGGAAATCCACGACGCACCCGGGGGGGGCCGGTGGAGCCCGACAACGCGGTGACCGCCGGTGGTGCGATTGGATGTGGGTGCCTCTCCGGACGGGAGATGGGGAGAGCGTGACGACGCAGGTCTGATCCCGGACCAACGGCCCAATCGCGAAGAACGAAAGACGGAGATTCATCGACGCATTAGATTTAACGCTAAACCACTCCGTGGAATCAGCTATCAACCATAGACAGGTAATTTCGACGGCGCCTGTTTCACGCCGGGCCGGCCGCGACCGGCCTCCCCGGGAGGGCGCGAAGCCGTGGACGAGTCCGACCGGCATCCGCCGCCATCCAATTTTCGGAACGGAGTCGCCGTTCCTGAACTTCACTCCGCTTACTGTGACGCCCTGGGCTTTTTCAAGGCCCAGCCGCGTCCGGCCGGCGGACGACAACGAGAACCCCAAAGAACAACCGATGACCGACAGACCTAACCCGCACTCCACCCGATGAAAATATCAGCCTTCTCAAGAACCGCCTGCGCAGCGCTGCTCGCGCTGCTCGTGACTAGGGGCTTGGCGCAGACAGCCCCCGCGACCAAGGCAGATCAGACCGCCGCCAGTCCGGACCAATCGGCCAGCAACGCCGCCACTAGCTTGTCTTCAGACACTTCCCAATCAGGAGAGCAGGTTGTGAAGTTGAATCCGTTCACGGTGACTTCCACGCCGGAGGGTTGGCAGGCGGTGGACACCCTCGGCGGCGCTCGGGTGCGGACGAAGCTGAGCGATACTCCTTCGGCCATCTCGGTCATCACCACCCAGTTCATGAAGGATCTGGACATCACCAACGCCACGCAACTGCTCGCCTACACCACGGATACCGACGTCGCGAGCCTGAGCACCGGAACGTTTTCGGGAATCTCAGCCCGTGGTTTCGGGGTGGCCCAAGCCGCAGAATCGCAACGACTCATCGATCCCCAGGGAGTCAATCGCGCGCGCGGACTCACGGCGATGGACAACACCCGCAACTACTTCATCAGCGAGATTCCGTGGGACGGCTACAACATCAGCCGCGTGGACATTTCCCGCGGCCCGAACTCCTTCCTCTTCGGCGTGGGCAGCCCCTCAGGCATCTCCAACGTCTCGACCAACAACGCCATCTACAAGAACCAAGGGTCGGTGGAAGCCCATTTCGGAAGTTATGGAACGACGCGCGAATCGCTGGACTTCAACAAAGTTCTATTGCCAGACGAGTTGGCCATCCGGATCGATGCGGTGAATGACGACACCCAATACCAGCAGAATCCCGCCTTCAATCATTCCAAACGGACCTATGTGGCGGTGCGTTACGATCCCAAGTTCCTTTCCACGCCGTCGAGTTACCTGACGATCAAGGCCAGCTTTGAAAAAGGGAAAGTCCGGTCGAACAATCCTCGCGAGCTCCCGCCTTTGGACTTCATCACCGGCTACTTTAGCGGGATAAATAAGGCGGGCTATAATCCATTCACGTTCAATCCCGGAACCCAAGGCGGATCCGGTGCAAACTATTTTGACCTGGCGGCGGGCCCGTGGGTGAACAACGGCGACATGCATTACGCTTGGGGAAACAATGCAACTTATTATTTCGCCCCCAACGGTCAATTGCTGCAGGCCACCCAGGCCGGTGTGGGCGGCACGACGAGCGCGAATTATAGCCCCGGCGGCTACGGCGGAGTCAATAACGTTTACCACCTGTACACGAACGGATTCGCCGCCTACGCCACGAACGTGAATGCGCTCGATCCCACCCAATTTCCCGGCGCCAACACCGGCACAGTCAATTACCTGAACAAGACGCTCGCCGATCCTTCGATCTTTGACTTCTACAATCAGTTGATCGACGGTCCCAACAAACGCGAGAGGCAGAATTGGAAGGCTTTTAATATCAATTT
>JBJKRV010000180.1:0-3825 GCA_046704465.1 Opitutaceae bacterium
CGGTGGCGGGGAAGACCACATCCATCGCCACCGGTCCCTGTTTGATTCCCGCCAGCCGCTCGAATCCCCAGGCAGGATAGTCCATCCAGCGCGCAAACGTTCGCGCGCCGGTGCCGCCGTCCGGCACCGGAAGGCTCAGCAGGATTGAGTGTGAGAGCGTGAACGCGAGCAGGGCCAGCACGCTCCCCTGCAGCAGGCGGCGGGGCCCCACCCGTGCGGAGCGGGCTTCCGCCAGCAACGCCGAGGCGGTCAACAACGCCACCAGCATCAGGGTCGCCAGGAAATCGAGCTCGTACCGCCCGAGCCAGTACGCGTAGACGGCCAGCGAGCTGAAGTTGGCGAGGGAACCGGCGAGGACGAAACCGACGCCCAGCACCCAGGCCGGATCCCGGAGGCGCGGCAACCGGCATGTGATCGGGAAGGCCAGCGCCAGCAGCGCCAGCGGCGCCCACGGCACCACCCCGAAGGTGTCGGCCACCTGCCGTACGAACGGATAATAGATGCTGTAGTCGTGGCCCGAAAACAGGTACGCGCCCACGGCCGGACCGAGGTTCGCCCAGCTCACGAGCGTGAAATTCCGCATGTCGATCGAGGCGAGCTGGTACTTCAGGCCGAACTCGAAGATGCTGTCGAAGCGGATGTAGTTGTAGAATGCGATGCCGGCTCCGACGAGGCCGGCCGGGACCAGCGCCGCCGCCACCAGGCGCCGGAACGCGGCCGAGCGCAGGCCGTCGGCCCGCGCGCAGCGCCAACAGAGCCAGGCGGCCACGCCCCCGACCGCCGCCAGTCCGAAGAGATAATTGGGCCGCGAGGCGATCGCCGCGCCCCAGGCGAGGCTGGCGGCCGCGAGGCCGAGTGTGCGCGTCCACCGGGTCCGGCCGGTCAGCGCGGTGAAGATCCCGTGCGCCGCCGCCAGCGAGCAAGCGAAGGCGCAGGCCACCGGCACCTGATAAAACCGCGGGTCCTTGATCTCGAACTGGACGTAGGAGCCGAGGCCCAGCGTCAGCACCGCCAGCCCCGACCACGTCGCCCCCAGCTCCGGAAAGAATCGGCGCTTGCAGCGCAGAAAGAAGCATGCCGCCAGCAGGAATCCCGCGGCACAAAACACTCCCGTGGCCACGCCCTGGACCAGAAAGGTGCCCGTGAGCAACCGCCACGGCGCGTAGAGCAGGATCACGGGGGCGATGCCGAAATAGAGGTAATAGTGCCCGTTGAAGTAACTGGCGTCATGCGCCCGCGGCACGCCCTGGGGCCCCGCCCACGGATCGGGCAGCGCCATCAGCCGCGGATCGGGCTTCAGCTTCAGGTAGGTCTGGCCCGACAAAAGCGCGTCGGTCAGCATCGGATAATAATCGTAGGGCTGACGCGTCACCCATCCGTGATTGGCGCGGGCGGTGATGTCGGCATACCACCCGATGACCAGCACCGCCACCAGGATCACCACCGTCCACTCCCGGCGGCTGAAGCACTTGATGAACTCACCCATTCCTGGAATTCCCGCCGGGCGCCGCCGGGTCGGTTTCCACGCCAGGTCCGGCCATCGCCGCCGTCGGCCCGGAAGGGGAGCCTGACATGACGGTTCTCCCGATCATCAGATCCGCACCCGGGCGAAGACGCGTTGCCGCATGACCAGGAAGTTCACCGACATCTGCGCTGCGATCGCGCCGCCAGCGCACATCCAGGGAGGCAGCGACGTCAAGGCGCCCAGCGTCGTGTAGACCACCCACTGGATCACAAAGGTCACCGCGACCAGCGCGAGGTATTCGGTCACCTGCCGGACGGTGTCCGTGCGGCGGCAGCCGAACGTCCACCATTTGTGCAGGCTGAAGTGAATCGCCAGCGTCGGTGGATAAGCCAGCAGGAAGGACGCCTGCCGGCCGAGCCAGCGGCTCAGGAGCCAGACCAGGCTCACGTTGAACACCATCACGGTGCCGCCCACCACCAGGAAACGGCAGACCTGGGCCACATGCTCCTTCCGGATCATCCGGCCTAGCAAACGGGCCCGCCCGCCCCTGACAAGTGACAAAAGCTCAGGGTGCCGTCTCAAGGGCGGCGGACAACCGGCGGATCCGCACCACGCCGCCGGTGAACGCCGGACCCGAACTGGATGCCCCGATCGCGTTCCGAAGGAACTCCACCTCGTCCGGCGGCACGGGGTAAAACGACGATGGTACGTCCCACACGACCCTGCCGTTGAGGCGGATGATGCAGCGGTCGCGGTCAACCGGCCCGGTCCACCGCGGATCAGGCCCCTCGGGATAGAGGGCCCCGCAGTCGATCTCCAGCACCTGATCGGCCCCCGGATCCACCTCCACCGGCGGGCTCTGCGTCGCTCCCGCACCCCAGTGGTCGTGTCCGAACCTCACATGGTGCGCGTCGTCGTAATGAATGAACACGAGATCGCCCCGGCCGGTCTCGCCCGCGCTGAGCAGCGGGTCGCTGCGCACGCCGGTGAATTTTGGCAGCGTCAGCACCATCTGCACCGGCCCGAACTCGACCTTCGGCGCGGGCGGGGGGGAATTCGCCAGGATGCGCCAGGACAGGATCTCGCCCGAGAACGGCCGGCCGTAGCCGGGGCGCCCGGCGGAACTGCCGATCGACGGCCGGCGCGATGCGGCGGCATAGAAATCCACCTGGCGGTCGAGCACGACTCGCCCGTCAAGCGTGACCCGCAGCGTGTGTTGCAGGCGCCGCCGCAGCTCCGGCGACAGGTGGTCGAACCATGGATAGGCGGCCGGCGGATACAGCGAGCCCATGTCGATGCGCACCGTGTGCACGGTGCCCGGCGTGTAGGTCACCGGCCGGCTGACGAACGTCCCCCGGCTGACGTGCTCGAACCCGATCTGCAGCGTGGTCGGCGTGACGTAGTGAACGAACACAAAGTCCGAAAGGAATGAGCGGCCGGTCGCCACCAGGGGCTCATTCTGACCGATGGCTTTTCGCGGGAAGACCACCTTCATCTCGACCGGACCGTATTGCCGGCCGGTCATCCGGTCGACCAGGTAGGGGAGCTCGTCGCAGGCATGGGCCATCCGTGCGTAGAGCGCGGGATACAACGCCTGCAGCAGGTTGTTGTGCTCGAAGCTGGCCAGGACGTTGAAACCGATCGAGAACACCATCAGGACCGCCACAGCCGGGGCGAGCACCGCCCGGCGCCAGCCTTTGAACCAGGGGCGGGTGGCCAGCGCCAGGGTGCCTAGTCCCGCCAGCAGGATGAAGCCCGGGACAAAATCCACCATGTAGCGGTTGGTTACCCCGCCAAAAGACATCACCGTGCCCATACTGCAGACCGTCACCACCGTCAGCACCCCGACGAACGTCCCGAGGGCGGCGCTTAGCCGCCGCCGGCCGGCCACCGCCAGCAGGCCCAGCCCGGCCAGCACGAACGGCATGTTGGGCAGCATGCCGTAGGGATCCTCCACCCCGAGCTGGCCGGGCGGCCGCGGCGGGATGTGGATGACCTGGACGAAGGGGAAGTACGGTCCCCAGCCCGCCGGAGCCAGCACGTAAAGACGGAATCCGTACCAGACATAGCGCCAGTCGAAGAGCGTGAGCTTGGTCGCGTTGTCACCCGACATCTGGTAGCGCTGCCCAAATTCGAGCACGTTGCCGAAGCGCTCGAAGTTGTACGCCGCCAGGCCGAATCCGACGAGCGCCGCCGGCACTACGATCGCGATCAGGCGACGCCGCCAGGCCGCGTCCCGCCAGCAGGCGCGCACTCCGCCCGCCTCCTTCGCCCACGCGTGCAACGGCAGCAGCCACGCGAGGCACCCCGGCAGATAGATGGGCCGGGCGCCGACCGCCAGACCGATCATCAGGCTGGAG
>JBJKRV010000181.1:0-7606 GCA_046704465.1 Opitutaceae bacterium
TGATGGTGGCGATCGCCGGGTTTGGTCGGCTGCTTGCCGCCGGTCATCCCGCCCCGACGCCGCCGCGCAGCGCCGCCGGCCGGCTGCCAGGCCGGAATGCGCCGATCACGCCCGAAACCCTGGCTGCCATCTCGGCCGCCGGGAATCCGAAGGCCCGCGAACGGGAACTCGCCGCCGAATACCGCGAGCGCTTTGCCTCCCCCTACGAGGCGGCGAGCAAGGCCATGATCACCGATGTGATCGAGCCGGCCCAAACCCGCGGCGTGCTTGCCATGACGCTCCGCACCACCCTCTCCAAGCGCGAGACCCGTCCGCCAAAGAAGCACGGCAACATCCCGCTGTAGGTCCCGCCGCCGCCCCCTTCCTCAGACCATGCAATTTTCCGAGGCTCTTCTCACTCTCCCCCTGGCGGCCGGCCGGCCCCCGCCCGGAGTCACCATCTTGATCGTTCTCGCCGGCATCGCCGTCCTGATGGTGGCGATTGCCGGATTCGGCCGGCTGCTTGCCGCCACCCATCCCGCCCCGACACCGCCGCGCGGCGCCGCCGGCCCGCTGCCAAGTCGGAACGCGCCGATCACGCCCGAAACCCTGGCTGCCATCTCTGCCGCCGTGGTCACCGTGCTGGGTCACCGGGCTCACGTCGCTTCGGTGCATCTTGAGCCGCCTTCCCGCGCCCCCTCCATCGAGGTCCTGATGGGCCAGTGGTCGCTGGAGGGTCGTCGCCAGATCTACAGCTCACACAAGGTGCGTTAGCCGGAGGTCCCGGGCCGCGCGAGCCGGCCATTAGGATCGCTCCCGGCGTCCGGGCCTCAGCTTACTTTCCGCCGCCACTGCCAAGGCATTCTTTCCCATCCGCCCGATAAATGACTCAATCTTCCTTCGGTTCCAATCCAGTCATGAAGAGACTCAAGGTCACTGTGGACGGCAAGGTGTACAACGTGACGGTCGAGGTGCTCGACGACGGCGCCGGTCTGCCCACGCCCGCGTCCACCGCCACACCGCTTCCGGTCCAGGTCGCGTCTCCAGCTGCCGTTTCGGCGCGGACCGCCTCCAAGGACGCACCGGGAGCGATCAAAAGCCCGCTGGCCGGCAAAGTCGTGTCCGTCGACGTCCGCATCGGCCAGCAGGTCGACGAGGGCCAGCAGGTCGCGACGCTCGAAGCCATGAAGATGAACACCTACATCTACGCGCCCGCGGCAGGCACCATCAGGGAGGTCTGCGTCAACCCGGGTGACGCCGTGGAGGAGGGCGCCGTGTTGATCATCGTCGCGTGAAATCTGAAATCGTTCCCGACTCTTCCCATGATCCGGACCGCCATCGTCTCCGCCCTCGAGATTTTCGGGATTGCCGCGATCATTACGTTTTTCGTGGCGCTGCTGATCAAGGGCGTGTTCCACATCGTCCGGTTTGTCGGCCGGAAGGCCCCCAAATGAGCGCCGACCGGCGCCGCGCCCCGAGCCCGCCCCCGCCATGAGCCTTCACGCCGTCCTGCAGCTGTTCCAGGGACTGGACACCCTGAGCCATGCCGACGCGGGCATCGTGGCGGCCCGCCTCGGCCTCATCGTGCTGGGCATGGTGTTGTTTTATCTGGGCAAGAAGGGCGTCCTGGAGCCGCTCCTGATGATCCCGATGGGCCTGGGCATGGTGGCCGTGAACGCCGGCGTGCTTTTTCTCGATCCCGCGACGGCTGCAGCCGTCACCGAACGGGCGGTGGCCGCCGGCCAGCAGACCCCGGGCACCCTCTTCATGGCGCCGCTGGTGCAGAACACGGACAGCCTGATGTACATCCTGCAGGTCGATTTCCTGCAGCCCATCTACACCTTCGCGTTCAGCAACGGCCTGATCGCCTGTCTCGTCTTCATGGGCATCGGAGCCCTGCTCGACATGGGGTTCGTGATCGCGCGCCCTTTCCAGAGCATGTTTCTCGCCCTCTGTGCCGAACTCGGCACCGTCGCCACGTTTCCCATCGCGGTGGCGCTGGGCCTGAATTTTCGCGAGGCGGCTTCGATCGCGATCGTCGGCGGCGCCGACGGCCCGCTGGTGCTGTTCACCTCCCTCAGCCTGGCGCGGCATTTGTTCGTGCCGATCACCGTCGTCGCCTACCTTTATCTCGGACTGACCTACGGCGGATATCCCTACCTCATCCGCTTTCTCGTCCCCGCCAAGCTGCGGGCCATCAAGAACCCGCCCAAGGGCGCCATCGAGGTCACCAGCGGCGAGAAACTGGCGTTCACCGTCGTGGGTTGCGCCGTGCTTTGCCTGCTGTTCCCCGCGGCCGCGCCCCTTTTCCTGTCCCTGTTCGTCGGCGTCGCCATCCGCGAGGCCGGCATGAAATACTTCCTCGATTTCGTCGGCGGCCCGATGCTCTACGGCTCGACGCTCTTCCTCGGGCTGCTGCTCGGCGTGCTGTGCGAGGCCAGCACCATTCTCAACCCGAAGGTGCTCGTGCTGCTCGTCCTCGGCATCATTTCGCTCTTGCTTTCGGGCATCGGCGGCTTGCTGGGTGGGTACGTGCTCTACTTGGTGAGCGGCCGCAAGTTCAATCCGGTCACGGGCATCGCCGGCGTCAGCTGCGTGCCCTCGACCGCCAAGGTCGCGCAGAAGGAGGTGTCGGGCGTGGCTCCCGATGCCCTCATCCTGCCGGAGGCCCTCGGGGCCAACATCAGCGGCGTCATCACCACGGCCATCCTCACGGGCATCTTCGTGACGCTGGTGCCTCTCATCCATTGATTCGTCATGAAGACATCGGCCGCCAATCTGGCCCCGTGGGTGCTCGGCTCCGCTGTCGCCTTCGCCGGGGTCGGGCTCGTGCGGCTGGCGGCGCCGGCGGTCGCACCGGCCGGCCGGATCCCGGTGGCCCTCGCCGGCTTCACGCTGGCGCTTCTCGGCCTCTTCATCATCGCCCGCGGCGTCAGCCGCCGCATCGCCCGCCAGGCCGCGGCAAGCCGGCGCGTGCCCACCGACACGCTTTTTTCCGGTTGAAGACGTCCGCCCAGCCGACCGTTCCCGCCGTTCCCGGCGTCCGCGACGTCGGCCGGTGGCGGGTGTGCGGCTATGCTGACGTCGCCTCGACCAGCGCCGCGGCCGCGACGCTGCCGCCGTGGTCGGCGGTCTACGCCCGCACCCAGTCTGCCGGACGTGGCCGCACCGGCCGGACCTGGGTGTCCAACGAGGGCGGATTGTGGCTTTCCGCCGTCCTGCCCACGCCTGGAGACGCCCCCTGGGCCCTGCTGCCCCTGGCGGGCGGTTGGGCCGTGCTCACCGCCCTGCGTGGCCTCGGTGTGCCGGACGTCCGTCTGCGCTGGCCCAACGACCTGATGGTCGGCCGGAGGAAGCTGGCCGGCATCCTGGTGGACCGCTTTTCCTCCGACACCGCCGTGGTGGGCGTCGGCCTTAATGTCACCAACCACCCGGATGCCGTCGATTCTGCCCTCGCCGGCGAAGTCACCCGGCTGGCCGACCTGGTGCCCGAACTCCCGACGATGGCCGGCCTGATCGAGCGTTTACTCGCCGCCCTCGCCGCCGAGCACCGGCGTCTGGCCGGCGGCGGCGTCGCGGATCTGTGCCGCGACCTCAATCAAAACTGGCGCCACCGCCGCCTTCAGGTCAGCCTCGCCAGCCGGCCCGGAGCCTTGAGCGGTCACTTCGAAGGGGTCGACACCACCGGCAATCTTTTGCTTTACGATGCCGCGGGCGCGCTGCACGCGCTTCCGCCCCACGAGGTCGAACTGCTTCGGGAAACCTTTTAAACCTGCCATATCATGCCGTCCCAACGCCTCCTCCACACCCGCTTCCCGCTCCTGACCCCCGACGAAGCCGCGGAGTTCATCCAACACGGCCAGACCGTCGGTTTCAGCGGTTTCACACCTGCGGGGGCGACCAAGGTCATTCCCCGGGCCATCGCGCGGCGCGCCGCGGCGGAGCACCAGGCCGGGCGGCCGTTTCAGATCGGAGTGGTCACGGGCGCATCCACCGGCCCGTCGCTGGACGGCGAACTGGCGCGGGCCAACGCCATCTCTTGGCGCACCCCTTATCAGTCCGACCCCGAACTGCGCAAGCGCATCAACGCCGGGGAGACGCGCTTCTTCGACATGCATCTGAGCATGCTGCCGCAGAACGTGCGCTACGGTTTCCTCGGCAAATTCTCCTGGGCCGTGATCGAGGCCGCCAGTGTCACCGACGACGGCGTGATCGTGCCCACCTCCTCCGTCGGCGCCACGCCCACCTTCTGCGGCGTCGCCGACAAGATCCTGATCGAGCTCAACCACTATCACCCGCCGATTCTTTACGGCATCCACGACATCTTCGAGCCGGCCGATCCGCCGAACCGCCGCGCCATCCCGATCTACAAGCCGGCCGACCGGGCCGGTCCGCCCTACATCAAGGTGGACCCGCGCAAGATCGCCGGCATCGTCGAGACCAACCTGCCCGACGAAACTGCGTCGTTCGACCCGCCCAACGAGACCACACGTCGGATCGGGCAGAACGTGGCCGAGTTCCTCGCCGCCCAGCTCAAGGCCGGGACGATCCCGGCATCCTTCCTTCCGCTCCAGTCGGGCGTGGGCGACATCGCCAAGGCCGTGCTCGGTGCGCTCGGCACCCACCCGGACATCCCCGCCTTCGAGATGTACACCGAGGTGATCCAGGATTCGGTCATCAGCCTGATCAACGACGGCAAGGTCCGGTTCGCCAGCGGCACTTCGCTCACGGTGAGCCCCCCGGTGCTGGACTCGATCTACGCGACCTTCGAGGACTACCGCCACCGCCTGCTGCTGCGCCCGCAGGAGATCTCCAACCAGCCCGAGGTCATCCGCCGCCTCGGCCTCATCTCGATCAACACGGCCATCGAAGTCGACCTCTTCGGCAACGTAAACAGCACCCACATCATGGGCCGCAACATCATGAACGGGATCGGCGGCTCGGGCGATTTCACGCGCAACGCGTTCATCTCGATCTTCACCTGCCCCTCGACCCAGAAGGGCGGCAAGATCAGCACCATCGTGCCGTTCGTCAGCCACACCGACCACAGCGAGCATTCGGTGCAGGTGGTCATCACCGACCAGGGCGTCGCCGACCTGCGGGGCAAGGACCCCAACGAGCGGGCCCGGCTCATCATCGACCGGTGTGCGCATCCCGATTTTCGCGATCCCCTGCGCTGCTACTTTGACATGTCCAAGGGCGGCCACACGCCCCAGACCCTCGCCACGGCTTTCGGCATGCACGAGCAGTTCCTGAAGAGCGGCGACATGCACGGCGCCGACTGGTGCCAGCACATTGCCTCCGCGCCGGTCTCCCGCCGCAAATAGGCGCTGACTCGACCTCTCTTTCTGTCCGGAGCCGCCCAGCGCCTCGCGCCTGCCGCTGGACGAATCTGGCGTCCATCTGGCCGTCGGCACCCACCGACACTCCCCTCCGCCGGGCGTTCGTTCTTCAGGCGGATCCCGGGCTGCCGGGCGGTTTTCCCGCGCCTCACCCCGTCGCGGGGGCGCTGCCCGCCCCACCGCGGCGGCCCCGGCGCCGGAGCGACCGGCGGGTCGATCTGGCAGAGCAAGCCCGAGATGAAGGAAATGCGGGCGCCTGAGGTCCAACTCGAGCGACAGCCCGCTGCTTCCGGCCCTCCCGCTGCGGGGCGCAGCTTACGAGGTTTGTCACGAAATACGTGACAAACTTCCGGACCGGCGCCCCGGTGGACGGGCAAAGTCGCGGCCGCGGCGAAGGGCTTGGCGCCTGGCCGGTGTTGCCCCGAGAGAACGACCGTCGTCCCGCTTCAACGATGAAATCCCTCCCGTACCTCCTCGGGCTGGCCGTGCTCGTGCCGGCCGCCTCCGCCCAGACCATGTTCCGCGGCAACGCCGCGCACACCGGCGTCTACGCCACCGATGGCCCCCGCCATCAGCCGGCCGTCAAGTGGGCGTTCCGCACCGGCGGCCCGGTTGTCTCGTCGCCCACCGTCGTGGACGGCGTGGCCTACGTCGGCAGCGACGACATGGCCCTCCACGCGGTCGACGCCGCGACCGGCCGGGAAAAATGGAAGTTTGCGACCGGCGGCCCGGTGCGATCGACGCCGGCCGTGATCGGCGGCGCGGTCTACTTTGGCAGCTACGACGGGAACTTTTACGCGCTCGACGCCGCCACCGGCGTCCTGAAATGGAAATTCTCCACCCCGGGGGAGAGGAAGTTCGAGGCGAAGGGTCTCCACGGCTACCTGCCCCGCACCCAGGTCATACCCGATTTCTGGGATCTGTGGCTGTCCTCCCCGGCGGTGGTGGACGGCGTCGTCTTTTTTGGCAGCGGCGACAACCGTTGCTACGCCCTCGAAGCGGCCACCGGCACCGTCAAATGGACCTTCGAGACCGGCGGGGTCGTGCATTCCTCGCCGGCCGTCCACGACGGCACCGTCTACATCGGGAGCTGGGACACGTACCTGTACGCGCTCGATGCCGCCACGGGCGCACTGAAGTGGAAATTCAAGACCGGCGACGATCCGACCAACTTCAATCAGACCGGCATCCAGTCCTCTCCGGCGGTGGCCGACGGCACCGTTTACTTCGGTTGTCGCGATTCCAACGTCTATGCCGTCGACGCCACCACGGGGGCATTGAAGTGGAAGTACCGGATCACCTGGGTGAACGCCTCGCCGGCGGTGCATGAGGACGCGGTCTATTTCGGCACGTCGATCCCCGCCTTCTTCGTCGGCCTCAACGCCGCCACCGGACAGGAGCGATTCAAGTTCGACGCGCACGTGCCGGTCTTCTCCTCCCCCGCCATCGCCGGTGGCCTCGCCTATTTCGGCTCGTTCAACGGTTCGCTCTATGCGGTGGACCTCAAGGACGGCCGGCCGGTCTGGGAGTTCAAGACGGAAGCTGCGCAAAAGAACGCCCTCGGCATCCTCAAGTCCGACGGCGGCTGGAACCTGGATCAGGTCTTCACCTCGCGATTCTTCGAGGACATGTACCACGCCAGCGTCAGACTGTTCTCGCTGGGCGCGATCGTCTCATCGCCGGTCGTGGAGCGCGGCGTGGTCTACGTTGGCAGCGCCGACGGATGCCTCTACGCCCTGGACTGATGACGCGGCGGGGCCGGACGGGCGGCAACAGAGTCGCTACGGCGACGAGTTGTCGCCCGGGCTCCGCAAACGCAGCACCAACCGGAAGCCGATCTGGTTGGACGGCGCGGCGTCGCGGCTGATCTGGGTCCGCCACGAGACCCGGCAATTGGCGGCGTTCGACTGCCACGAGCCGCCCCGGATGAACCGGTCGGAACACCACTCGGCGACGTTGCCGAGCATGTCGTACAGGCCCCAGTTGTTGGGCTGGTATGACCCCACCGGCTGCGGGCTGCCTTCGACCGAGCAATTGTAATTGGCCAGCGGATCGAGCGCCGGGTCGGTGTCGAGTTTGGTGACGTTGCGGCCGTTGTTGAACGCCGTCTCGGTGCCGGCGCGACAGGCGTATTCCCACTCGTCCTCGGTCGGCAGACCCGCCACCAAGGCGCCGCCGTACCGGTTCGAAAGGATGCGGTTCAGACGCGCGAAGAATCCGTCGGTGCCGGTCAGCATGCGCCAGCTCACCTGGTCGATCGGCCAGGAGGGATGCCCGCGCCAGTA
>JBJKRV010000182.1:0-2990 GCA_046704465.1 Opitutaceae bacterium
AGTGGAGGATCAGGGTCTGGTGGAAGGTACAGGGAAATTCTCCACCCCGCCGCGCGGCCGCCCCGCCGAACTGTTCCGCTTCCGGCGGGAAGTGCTGCGCGAGCGGCCCTCCCCCGGCGTGCGGCTGGCGCGGCAAAGAACGGCGGTCTGAAAAAATAGTGTCTGTTTTGGACAGACTCCGGGCTCCGACCGGTTTGCACTTTTTCAAAAAGGCCACACAGGCCTGCCCTTGCGGACCGGTTCTCCGGGCCGCCGAGGCTTGCCTGCACCTGTTGCGATATAAGGAAAATGGGGTTTCCACCGTCCATTTCAAGGGGTGCGTCAATTTTCCGGAAAGTCGAACACAATCAACGATATGACCAAAACATGCCGGAAAATCATTCGCATCACCGGCTCGCATCGAAGATTAAATTTGCAGCCTAAACGACCGACAATTGCCACAACGAATGCCGGTGCGATCCATCGATGCTCGCCCTGGTTCGGTTGCGTAACATCAATGCAAAGACCCTATGTGAGTGACATCAGCAATTTGCGCAAAAAAAAGCCCTCTCGAAAGAGGGCCCAAGTGCGCTGCGCACAGCAGCGGTCCGCGGGAAAATTTTGGGGGTTCCAAACATCGGACCCTCGATACTTACACAACTTATCGTTGCGGGCAATGTGACCTCGCGTCCTACGACAGGAATGTCTCCAGATGATCAAGCCCTGCAGCGGAAAGGGCTCAGGGTTTCGCAGGTTGCACTTGACCCGTTTGTGCTCATGTGTAGCATAAACATTGTGATCCGGCCTTGAAGGCCGGTGTTTTTGCCCTACATATATACTCAAAACGAGTATAAATTCACTCAGGAACATCGGCATGTCGGAGCGTTCGGATCCCCTTCCCTTCACACCAGCCATCGCCCGAGCAACAGAGGCGACTTACCGGAAAGTCGCGCATGTCATTCCCGAGATCGAGTGGCCCGTTCATGCGCCATACGTACAGGCGATCAATGCGCTCAAGCGCGAAAAGAATGCGGTGCTCCTCGCCCACAACTACATGACCCCCGAGATCTTCCACGGCGTGGCGGATTTCGTCGGCGATTCCCTCCAGCTGGCGCGCGAAGCCGCAAAAACCGATGCCAAGGTCATCGTTCAGGCCGGCGTGCATTTCATGGCCGAGACCTCGAAAGTCCTGTCGCCCGACAAGACCGTCCTTATTCCTGATCCAGACGCCGGCTGCTCTCTGGCGGAATCGATCAACGCGGCAGATGTCCGGCAGTTAAAGCAGAAGCATCCCGGCCTTCCCGTGGTCACCTATGTGAACACCTCTGCCGAGGTGAAAGCCGAAAGCGACGTGTGCTGCACATCGTCGAATGCCGTCGCGGTGGTGGAAGACATCGCCCGCGAATGGGGCGTCGACGCCGTGGTGATGGTGCCGGACGAGTTCCTGGCCCAGAACGTCGCCAAGCGCACCAAGATCAAGGTGAACACCTGGAAGGGGCATTGCGAAGTGCATGAGCGCTTCACGGCTGCCGACATCCGTTCGTACCGTGCGGCAAATCCCGGCGTAGTCGTCATCGCCCACCCTGAATGTCCGCCGGAAGTGGTCGGCGAGGCCGATTTCGCCGGCTCGACCTCGGGGATGATCGATTTCGTGAGCCAGAAGCGGCCCAAGCGCGCCATGCTGGTCACCGAATGCTCGATGAGCGACAACGTCGCCGTGGAATTTCCGGACATCGAGTTTGTGCGGCCGTGCAACCTATGTCCGCACATGAAGCGGATCACGCTTCCGAAGATCCTGCATTCCCTCGAAACCATGACCGTGGAAGTGAAGGTCGATCCCGCCACGGCCGCCCGCGCACGCAAGAGCGTGGAACGCATGCTTGCCGTACGCGCCAAAGCCGCGCTCTGTGCGGCGTAGGACACTCCGATGCGACCACACATCGACAACGTCGTCGAAACCAAGGGCGCCCTGATCCTCGGTGCCGGTGTCGCCGGCCTGTTCACGGCCCTAAAAATGGCGCCATTCCCGTGCGTGGTGCTCGCCGACGAGCATCCCGGCGTCTCGGGCTCGAGCGCCCGCGCCCAGGGCGGCATTGCCGCCTCGGTGGGGCATGGCGACAGCTGGCAGGCCCACGCGGCCGACACCATCACGGCAGGCGCGGGTCTGTGCGATCCCGAGATCGCCGGACTGGTGGCCCGCGAGGCCCCGGATCGCATCCGCGACCTCCTCACTTACGGGGCGCCGTTCGACCGTTCGGCAGACGGCTCGCTGGCGGTGGGCCGCGAAGCGGCGCATTCGGCCTCGCGCATCGTCCATGTGAGGGGCGATTGTGCCGGCGCCGAAGTGATGCGGGCCCTCGTCCACAGCGTGAAGGAAACCCCCTCGATCACCGTGATCGAAGGCTTCCATGCCATCGAACTGGCCGTGGAAGACGGCCGTGTGGTCGGCCTGTTCGCCCGCACTTGGCACGGCCCCGTGCAACGGCTGATCCTGATCCGTGCTGCCGCGGTGTTGCTGGCGACCGGCGGGCTCGGAGCGCTCTATGCCGTCTCGACCAATCCGCCGGAGACACGCGGCGAAGGGCTGGGCATGGCGGCGCGCGCCGGGGCGCTGATCGCCGACCCCGAATTCGTGCAATTCCATCCAACGGCGCTGGCGGTCAATCGCGACCCTGCCCCGCTCGCCACCGAGGCCCTGCGCGGCGAAGGCGCCATTCTGGTCGATGAAAACGGGCGGCGATTCATGCCGTCCCTACACCCCTCTGCCGAACTGGCGCCGCGGGACGTCGTGGCACGCGCCATCCACCGCGAGATCGTTGCGGGCCATCAGGTGCTCCTCGACTGCCGCAAGGCGGTGGGTGCCAAGTTCGCCCAAGCGTTTCCCACGGTGTATGCGGCCTGCCAAGAGGCCGGCATCGATCCCGCCGAGCAACCGATCCCGGTGGCTCCGGCCGCCCACTATCACATGGGCGGCATTGCCACGGATGTGCGCGGCCGCACCACATTGGAAG
>JBJKRV010000183.1:0-9624 GCA_046704465.1 Opitutaceae bacterium
GTCCTGGTGGTCAACCAGGACGGCTATTACGACGACCTGCTGCATTTCTTTGCGCGCATGACCCGGGAGCGGTTCAAGTCGCCGGGTTTGCACGACGTTTTCACCGCGGTGGATTCGGTGGCGGAAATCTGGGGCCACCTGCGCGAACCGAAGCCCTACACGGCCGACGCGCTTTGGCGCGAAAGGGGCCGGTGATGTCGCCGCCCGGACCATCCGGCTGCGCCTCCGCCGGCAGGAGCTGATCGCCTCCCGGCATGCACCGCACCGCCGTCCTGCGCCAGCTCCGCGAACACCTGTCCCGGGCGGCGGACGCCCATGAGCACGCGATGACCGCGCAGGTCATCGCCTTCGTCGAGGCCCATGACGACTGCCTGGTGGGCACGTGCGCGCCGGGGCATCTGACCGGATCGGCGTGGATCGTCGATCCCGCGCGGCAGCGGGTCCTGCTGGTGCACCACCGCAAGCTGGAAAAGTGGCTGCAGCCGGGCGGCCATGCCGACGGCGATCCCGATCTCGCCGCCGTGGCCTTGCGCGAAGCGCGCGAGGAAACCGGGCTCACTCGGCTCCGCCAGGTGGGGGACGGTGTGTTCGACGTCGACCGCCACTGGATTCCCCCGCGGAGGGAAACGCCGGGCCACTGGCACCTGGACCTGCGTTTCCTGGTCGAGGCGGACCCGGCGGAGCGCCTGACCGTGAGCGAAGAATCGCACGATCTCAGGTGGGTGGACCTCGCGCGCGTGGCGGACCTCAACCCGGAGGAGTCGATGCTCCGGATGGTGCGGAAAACCGCCGCGTCGGACCCACGGCCCGCCGGCGGGTGACCGGGCTTCAGAATCTGAAGTTCAGACCGGCGTGCAGCAGATTGGCCTTCGCGGCATCCATCGGAATTCGATTGGAGCCTGATCCCGGGTCCGAGCCGCCGATGTGCAGGTAGCGGTACCCCAGATCGAACTCCATGGTGCCGGCAATCCTGAACGTCACGCCGACCGCGGCGCCAAACGTTGTCGACCACTCGCTGAAGGACGTGCGGCCGACCGCGCCCGACCGGTCCTGGGTCAGGTCACCGCGATTGTCGGCGAGGCCGAGTGACGCTCCGGCGTAGAAGCGGGCCGCCGCGTCCTGGGCGCCAAAGTGGTACCGGTAATTGACCAGCCACGGGATGAAGTGCCCGCTGCCGCTGGTGTGATCCGCGGCGGATCCGCCCGCGTTGCGATCCTGCGTCAGCCCCCAGCCGAGGTAGGCGACCTCAAGGCCGAGTTCGTGCTCGGATTCGGCGCCGAAAATGCTGCCGGCCGCGAGGCTGAGACCGGCTTTGCTGGCAAAGCCCGAATTCTGATAGTCAATGTAGACCACGGACGGGCGAACGAACCATTGGGCGGCCGCCGGGGAGGCGAGCGCAACGACCGCGCAGAGCAGCGGAGCAAGTTGAATCGGTTTCATGGCTGGAAATCCGGGGCAGGATCGAAGCCCAATTCCAAACCCCGGGCAGCCCGAGTTTGGCGGCAGTCCCGCCGCCGGGCAAGTGTGTAGGCGGCGTCGCGAACGCCGGGGGCAATGCCGGGCGAAGGCGCGTCAGGTAGCCGGGGCTGGGTTCCGCTCAGGGCGCCGCTGCGGCCTCGGCGGCCGGCTCGTAGCCGGGCAATCCCGCCGCCGCCGCTGAGTGGCACAGCGTCACAGCCTCGCGCACGGCGCGGGCGAATTCCGCGTCGTCCTCGTCGTCCCAGTGGATTTGCAGCCGAAGGAAATCGGCCCAATGAAACTCCTGGAAGAAGCCGGACGGACCTTTCACCTCCAGGTAGCCGTGCTGCACTTTCACGCCCCAGGCGAGGCTGCGGTAGGGGTCGCTCTCCATGCGCAGAAGGGTGGCGGGAAGGCCCGCCGGATCCAGCGGACCGACTCCGTGATCGTTGTAGAGGTAGGTGTAGTGATGGCGCTGCATCCGGTCCCAGAACGCGGCGGCGTCGAGCCCGGACCAGTTGGCCAGGATGTGGCCGTAGACGGTCTTGTCGGGCTGGCTGGAGTCCAGCAGGGCGCGGATGGTGTGGTGACCGTCGGTCAGGTACGGGACGCCGCCCGGGCCGATGACCACCGGCACGTTCTTGTGCTCGAGATAGGCGAGCAGCCGGTCGGAAGACATCTTGCCCATCATCCGCGCCTTGTAGTTGACCTCGCGGAAACCGAGGCAGAACTGGGTCGGATGCAGGCGGTGGGCGTCGATGAAGTACGCGGCGCCCGCCGGCATCGAGGGAGCGAAAGGGCGATAGTCCGGAGCCGCGGCGCGGGCGAATTGAAAACAGAGGACCGCGGCGATGGCCGCGGGCAGCAAACGCAAGGGAGTCGATCTCATCGGAGTGATTGAGGGAGATGGCTGGGGCCATGGTCCCCGCCGCCGACAGACGCCGGGGACCAGGCTGAGACCTCACAGCGCGAACGAGGCCGTGAACATGAAGGACCGGTTGGGGATGGTCCAATACATCGGCGTATTCGTGACCGGCGTGTAGCCGGCGAGGTCGTCGATGTGGGTGTTGTTGAAAAGATTGTCCACCGACAGGCGCAGCTTCATCTCTTTCACGCCGAAGAACGGATGTTCGATGGCATAGCCGATGGACGCGGTCACCGTCGTGTAGCCCGCGAGGGGAACGGCATAGCCGGTGTCGCCGTAGCGGGAGCCGATGTACTTGGCCATGATCGAGGCGATCATCTCGTGGAAATTGTAGAGCAGGCCGCCGGCGGCGGTGTCTTTGGGCGACTCCGGCACCGGATCGCCCGAGCCCTTGTCGGTCGCCCGGTTGATGGAACCGTTGACGTAGAGGCTGAGGCCGTAGCCCATGTTCACCGCGCCCTCGGCCTCGAGGCCCTTGTAGATGGTGCCGCCCTGGTTGAAGAAGATCGTGTTGTTGCCGATCTTCCGCTTCCCGACCTCGTTGTTGAAATCGATGTAGTAGCCGTCAAATGCGAAGGTGGCCGGTCCGCGCTCGTAGGCGACGCCACTCTGGTAGTTGAGCGTTTCCTCCGGACTCACACTGCTGGCGCTGGGGTTGGGCGTATAGAAGTAATTCAGGTTCGGGCCGAGGAAGCCCTTGGCCACCTGGGCGTAGGCCGACCACTCCTTGTCGATCTTGTCGTTGATCTCGATGGAGGGCTCGGTGGAGGTGTAGGTCTTGTTGTAATAGAGCGGCAGCTGCGTCTTCTGGTTGACCGGGGTCTCGATGCCCCGCCGGAACGAAATGTATTTCACCCCCGGCTCCACCGTCACGCCCGGCAACGGCGTCCAGTCGAACTCCGCGTAGGGCTGCCAGGTCGCGATCGAGTTGTTCATATAGTATTGCAGGGCGGCCCCGGGGGTGGACGGCAGCTCGTCGTACGCGCCGCCGAGGGTCCAGTCGACGTTGTAGCCGTAGCGCAGATTGTGCTGGTACTCCGACCAGAGGCCGGCCTTCCAGGCGCCGATCTGGCCCACCTGGCCGGTAAGTCGGAGGATGTTGCCGTAGGCGCGGTACTGGTTGTAGGGCTTGGTCTGGCCGGGCACGTCCTGATTGCCCGGGCCGCCAATGATCGTTCCGTGGGGCGTCTCCCCGCTGAGATCGGCGCCGGTGCGGGTGAAGTTGTAGTAGTAATAGGAGTAGACCTTGTCGGTCACTCGCAGCCCGTCGCTCTGGTGCTGGATGCCGATGTATTCAAAATCCGTGTCCTTCGGCACCCAGTTGTAGCCGTAGTAGAGCTGGCTGTTGGGATCGCCGTTGAGCCCGTAGGTCGGTCCATACTTCTGGAGTTGCGCCAGGGTCAGCCCGGCCGTCACGTGCATGACCAGCGAGGACTTGGTGAAGACGGCGGTCAGGAGCGTGTTCGGATCGAGCCGGCGTTGCAGCTTGAAGAAGTAGTCGCTCCGCCGGGTGCCCGCGTCGTGCTGGTATCCGTCCGTCTCCATGTGGTCGTAGGAAAACAGGACGCGGGCGTTGCCGAATGTCGGCAGGTCGCCGGTGGCCAGCGAGAGCGTGGTCAACTGCGTGTTGAAGTTGCCGAAGCCCTGGCTGAGCGTGACGCCGCCCTCGTCAGGCACCGCGCGGCTGATCAGCGCCATGGTGCCGCCGAAGGTGGCGTGCCCCTGGGTGGCGGCGGTCCCCGGCCCGCGATCCACCACGACCGTCTGCAGCATCTCGGGCATGAAATAGTTGTTCGAGTGGTGCGTGAAATCGTTCGTGTCCCCGAAGGGAATGCCGTCGAACGTCACATTGTACTGGCCGTCCTGAAAGCCGCGGACGGAGGACGTGAAGCTCTCCTGGGAACCCGGCACGCCGGTGGGAACGACCATGACGCTCGGTGCGAAATTAGCGATTTGCGTGTAGTCGTCCTCGGGTGGCAGCGCGGTGGCGATGAATTCGCGGCCGATGGTCGATTGCGGTTCGATCGCATTGGGCTGCACCTTCATGGGCGCGAATCCCGTCGGTTCGGTCCAGGGCTGGCCCTCGACCGTGACTTTCGGCAACACGACGGTGGACGCGGCGGCGGAGGGGTCGGCCGAATCCGCCTTGGCCAACGGAACGGTGTAGGCAAAAATCGCGACCGCCAGCAGGGTGAGGGTCGCGATGGAGTTCTGACGGAGGACGTTGTGTGTGCTCATCCGCTAAAGCACACGAGGCACTTTTGCGACCTTCAATGGCGCACAGGCCGGTTTTGTGACGCAGCGGTCAAATCGGGACGACGGCGGCGTGACGGGTGAATCCCGGCATCGGCTGCGAGCCGGGTGCGGGCTGTGGGCATTTGTCGCCTCATGCTCGCAGTCGGGGAGGGGTCCGATAAGTTTGCGGCATGAAACTCAAGGACAAGGTCGTGATCGTGACGGGCGCGTCGGCGGGCATTGGCCGCGCCGCGGCGGAATTGTTGGCCCGCGAGGGCGCCCGGCTCGTTCTGGCGGCGCGGTCGCGCTCGGCGCTCGAGGAGTTGGCGGGCCGGCTGCCCGACGCGCTGGCCGTGCCCACCGACATGCGGGATGCGGCGGCGGTCCGCCGGATGGTCGCGGCCGCCCGGGAGCACTACGGGCGGGTGGACGTCCTGATCAACAACGCCGGCCAGGGGATCTATGCCGCCATCGAAAACGCCGACGTCGACGCTTACCGCGCCGTCCTCGAACTGAACGTCGTCGGTGCGCTGGTCGCGATGCAGGCGGTGATTCCGGTCATGCGCGCGCAGGGCGGCGGCGTCATCGTCAACATCAGCTCGATGGTGTCCAAGAACCACTATCCGCACCTGGGAGCCTACGCCTCGACCAAATACGCCCTGAACGCGCTGTCGTTGACCGCCCGAAAGGAACTGGAGAAGGACGGCATCGTCGTCTGCCTGATGCACCCGCAACTGACCGAGACGGCCTTCGGGAAGAACGCGATCAAGGCCGATGCCGTGGCCCGGTCGATGGAGGGGCGCCGCCGCCCCGGCATGCCCGCGCCGGATTCAGCGGAGCACGTGGCCGGACGCATCCTGCACGCGATTCAGACCGGCCAGGCCGAGACCTATCCGCACGACGACACGCCGCGCCCTTCCTGAGGCCGGCCCGGCAGTCGTCAGAAGACAAAGGGAATGACCCGCCGCGTCCGGGCCGCGTAGGCGACGTAGCCGGGATACTGCCGGCGCAACAGCGTCTCTTCCGCCCGGATGCGGATCGCGACGGCCCCGGTCGCCAGCGCGCCCAGCAGGCCGTTCAGCATTGACGGGTGCGACAGGACGGCGGCCCAGAGAAACCAGAGGATCGATGCGTAAATCGGATGACGGAGAAAACGGTAGGGCCCGCGGGTGACGAGGCCGCCCTCGGTCGGGTTGGCGGTGGCGTGAAAGCTTCGCAAGCCAAAGGTCAGGCGCGCCCAGAGCATGAGGGCGGCGGCCAGCACCTGCACGGCGCCGGCGATCCAACCGGCGGCAAAAAACGCGTGCGCGTACATGAGATCGAGGAAGACCGCGACCAGCACGAGGTAGGCCACGAGCGAAGCACCAACGGGCGATCGCGGTTGACTCGGGGACATGGGGCGAAGCCGTTTGCCTGCCGATGCCTTCGTCGCGGTGCGACCGCCTGTCAGCGGTAGAGCCAGACAATGTCGTCGCGGCGCACCCAGCCGGTCTGTCCGTTGGGAAAAGCAAGCTGAACCCAGCCAAGAAAGGTCTTGTCGACCACCCCGATGGAGCCGGCGGGCAGGGCCGAGGTTTTCTGCTGGGTATCCGCCTCGGTCGGAATGGACCGCAGCAGCACCTGGTGCCACGCCATGGCGGAGCGCGGGTTCCCCGCGATGCCGTAGAAGTGCAGGGAAAGCAGGGCGAGCAGGGCGAGGAGCAGACCGGCGCCGAGGCCGGAGAACGCCGCCGGCCGCATCCAGCGGGCCGGGCGACGGTAGGCCCGCAGGAGCAGCAGCAGCAATCCCAGGGAGAAGACCGCCCCCGCGATCACGAGCAGCCATTGCCATTCGGCCGGGGACGCCAGGCGGGCGAGAAGGTGGGGACCCGAGGCGTCCGCGAATTCCCCGAGGTCCGGCGGCGTGTACCCGGCGCGCTCGTAGCCGAGCGCCAGGTGCCAGCGCACCGATTCGTTGCGCGGATCGAGCAGGAAGGCCGACGTCCAATGCGCCGCGGCTTCGGGCCACTGGTCCTGCTGAGCCAGCGCCAGCGCGAGGTTATGGTGTGCCACCCAATCGGTGGGATGCCGCGCGATCGCCGCCCGCCAGGCCTGCTCGGCAGCCGCGAAATTCCCGGCCCGATAGGCCGCCAGCGGGCTGGAATAGGCCTGCAGCGAGCCGGGCGGAGCGGCAGGCGCCGGCCCGGCGGCGGCGGCACGAGCCGGATGCCAAAGGCACGCCAGCACCAACAGCATCGTGAGAGTCGAAATGACCTTGCCGGCTTCGTGCCTGGGCGCGCGCACCGGGGTCGCCCGGAACCACGGCATCAGGTTGCCGAGCTTGAATAGCGTGGCCGGCTGCCAGCCTGGCACCCGGGTGGCCTGGAGCGCCGCCTCCGCGCGCACGGTCCAGTCGACCGGCAGTTCGCCGCGTTCACCATAGAGCGTACGGTCGGCTTCCGTCCACAGGCGGATCCAGTGGTCGAGGTCCCCGTCGGAGGCGGGTTGATTCGACGGCGATTGGATCCGCCCGGCCAGCATGGCCGGATGCGGCGCGGCGTGGTCGATGCCCAGGAGAACGGCGGCGTCGCGCTGCCAGGCGTGCAGGGCCTCGTGGCGGGCCGGGCCGACAGCCGTTTCACCGAGGTGTTGCAGCGTTTGGAACAGACGCCCGCGCGCCAGACGCCGCGCGCGCTGGGGGTCGGTCTGACGCGAACGCCACGCGGCCAGCAGCAGCCACGCGGGCACCAACCAGAGCACGGACACCAGGAGCCAAAACGACACGCCGTGGGTGCTGAGCGGCACCAGGCCGAATTCCGCTCCGGGCAGCGGATCGCGCGGGATCGCGGCAGGTGCCGATGGCGGCGCGGCCAACTGGGTGCCCGGGCTGGCGGCGGCACTCCCTCCGGCCGCGCCCGCCGGCGGTGCCAGCAAGGGCTGGCTGGCCAGCTCCGAGGAATTCAAGGGTGTGATCGTCACCGTCACCGCCTTGGTCTTCACCGTCTGGTAGGTTCCGCTGTCCGGGTCGAAATAGGTGTAGGTGACCGGGGCCAGCGTGTAGCTCCCCGGTTTGGTCGGAATCAGGACGGCATCCTCCGTCAGGCTGCCTTCGAACAGCTTTCCCTTCGCCGGCGTGCGCCGCGCCTGGGGCTGGAGCACCTTGAAGTCCCGCGACAGCTCCCGGGCCGGAAGACTGCTGATGTCCGGCCAGTTGCCCGTACCCGACAGGTCAAGCGTCCAGGTGATCGGCTCCCCGACCGAGACGGACGTCGGCACGACCTTCGCGGTGAAGGTGAATTGTCCGACGGCGCCCGAGAAGCTCGGTGGCGCCCCGTCGGGAAGCGGTTTGATGGTCAACCGGGGCCGGTTGCTGGTCACGGTCTGCTGGACCATCTCGGGGGACGAGAACGGGAAGGAGAAGGCGTTGCCGCTCGATCCTACGAGCAGGACAATATCCTGTGAGGTGGACGAGATCGTGTAGGTGCCCGGTTTTCCGATATATCCCCGCGTCTTGTAGATCAGGCCGATGCGGGCCTCGCCGCCGGATTGCGACTCGAATTGCTGTGGCTGGCCCCAGTCCTCGGTGGTGAGCGGCGCCGGGTTCCAATTGATGGGTCCGGGCTGGCGGGGGCGGTACCGTTGGGCGATGTCGAGCTTGTAGGTGATCGGAAAGACCTCGCCGGCCCAGAACGCCCCGTCGGCCGGGGTCAGCGTGGCCCTGGCCACTTGGGAGAGCGGGACGGCGCTCTGGCCGATCGTGGCGTTGCCGACGGAGTAGGTGGCGGCGGGCACCCGCAGCGTTCCCTTGTTCGTCGCCACCTCGAAGGCGGGAATGCGCACTTCGGGGCGTTTGGTCGGACGGACGGAGTAGCTGAGGACCTCCTTCCGCGTGATGCTCATGTTCTCCATCGTGAAGCTCGAGCCGCTGCCGGAATACTGGATTTCGAGGCCGTCGACGCGCGGAAGCGTCGGGTTGCCGTCGGGCTTGCAGTTTTCGAAGACCAGCTGGAGCTGGCTCACCTGGCCAAAGGCGAGCGAGCCGGCGCCGGGCTGCCAGGCCACGCTCTGCCCGGCCAGCTCGCCGGCCAACGCCGTCAGGAGCAGGGCGAGCATAAGGGAAACACGATGCGGGAGGACCTTCACCAGTCGGGGCCTTTCTTGGGAGGAGGTTGATGGTCGCGGTTGTCCAGCGCCTCAAACAATCGGCCGGGCGAGTCCTGGTTGCGGAGCTGGTCGAGCTTCTGGTACGGCAGCGCCAGGGCGGGATTGCCGCGATCGGAATCCGGCGCCGTCTGGCCGCCGATTTTCTGGGTGTTCGACGTATTGGGCTGTTGGTTCTGATCCTGGGGCTGGGCGCCCGCCGGCGACGATTTCGGCTCGCCGTTCGGCTCGCGTGGCGGCGGCTGGCTTTGGGACTTGGGAGACGGCGATTGGGGCGGCGACTTCGACTGCCCGTGGGACCCGCCGGCGGGATTGGATTGCGGCTGCGACTGCTGCCCCTGCTGATTCTGCTGCTGATTCTGCGGCTGGTCCTGCGGTTGGTTCTTCGGCTGCTGCTTCGGTTTCGGAGGCGGTTTCGGCGGATTCTGGAGCAGCTGGTTCAATTCGCGCCGGTCCTTCTCCCAATCGGCGGCCCGCGCGTCGAGTTTCTGACCCGCGTCGACCGCCATCAGGGCGTCGTGGACCGGACCGGGCAGGACCGCCTGCTTGGCATCCTGCAACCGACGGCCCCAGGTGATGGTCTCCTGGGCCAGCGACGAGTAATCGGCCGCGCTCAGGGTCGACTGGGCCGAGAGCCGCTCCACCAGCTTGCTCAGCGGCGCGGCGTACGCGGAGGTGTCCTCGGCGCCCCGGGCGGGCGTTTGCAGGCAGACCGGCGCCAGGAGCAGCAACAGCAGGACCGCGGTCGTGGTGACCGGCGGGGGCGGCCGGGCTGGCGGCGCGGCACCTGCCGCCACACGACTGCCCGCCGCTCGCGCCGCCGCCGAGCCGAGCGGAAGCTGCCGCACCCGCGGACGGACGGGAAA
>JBJKRV010000184.1:0-3002 GCA_046704465.1 Opitutaceae bacterium
GCGAATGAAAATCCGCCGGCATGTCGGCCCGGTTGTTGATGACCACATCGGGCTGCAGGCGACGAAGCATTTCGTACATCTCGTGATGCTGCCAGCGGAACTGGCCCGTGTAGTGCCGGCCCGGAGGCCGCCTTACCCACTCGGGCCCTTTCCAGTCACCGCCGAAACTCAGCCAATCGTTCTCCCCGCCGTCGAACCACAGCACATCGATTCGTCCGTAATTGCTGAGCAGTTCCTTCAACTGGCGGTGATACTGGGCCCGCATGGCTTCGGCGCTGGCCCGGTAGATTCCGGGCGCAAGGTACCCCGGAAATCGCCAGTCGAGCACCGAATAGTACAGGCCGACCCTCAGACCGGCTTTCCGCATCGCCTTGACGTATGCGGCGACAAAATCGCGGCGGGCTGCCGTGCTGACACTGGTGAATGGATTGCCCGGATCATTGAACAGGGCGAAACCGTCGTGATGCCGGGCGGTGAAGACCACGTATCTCGCGCCTGCCGCCTTGAACGTGGCGGCCCATTCATCGGCGTTGAATCGCTTCGGGTCGAATCGCGCCGCCAGCCGGGCGTAACGTTCGACCGGAATCTGTTCGTTCCATTGCACCCATTCCCCCCGGCCCAGGATCGAATACAGCCCCCAATGGACAAAGATGCCGAATCGGGCCTGACGCCACCACTCGATGGGCGCCGCCGGTCGCGTTGTCGTCTCGGGCGCCGCCCGGCCCGCAAGCGCTCCGAGAGCCCCCAAGATCAGGACCCAGCGCAGCAGGCGGCGTCCTTCCCATGGTCGGAACCTGTCCAGTCGTGAAATCGAGCTTTGCACGGGTATGGGGGTACTCCGTTCCGCGCGCGACGAATTCGACCTTCACCTCGACGCACAACAAGAGCAAATCCGGCGCAGGTTGCGTGCGGTGCGCCCTCCAGTCCACGGTTAATTCTGACTACAAACGGCCCGGTGCGCCGCATGGGCTGCGGATGCGCTGCGCGGGCGCGGTCGGGTCCATTGCCTCCGCCTCGCCTTCCTCCGGGCCGCGTGGCAGGTCGCAGACGGTTTTGGCGATGGGACTGGTCGCCGCTGCGGGGCGAAGGCCGGGGCGGCACGCGCGGGATCACGACCGAACGCGGCGCCAACCAATTGCCGGCCGGGTTGCACTCGGAGAATCAGCCCAACTGCATGGATTTGGCTGAGGACGGGTAACTCCACGCCGGGCCTTGGTAATTAGCTGGTTATGGTACGCACTGCAGCGATCGTCATCAGCGCTTCGTCCCGCTGCGATCACCGGCCAGGGCTGACCGGCCAAATAGACCTTGCACCGCCTTCGACCGCACGGAGAGGATTTGTCCATGCGGCGCCGGATTGCCCCAGTCCGTTTCCTTGGCCCGATCGTGCTGGTTTTGGCCGGGGGTTTCGGGCGCGTCGGGATGGCCGCGCCGATATCCACTTCCCTCGGATACGTCGTCCGCGTCTGGCAGGCGGAACAGGGACTGCCGCAAGACAAGGTCACGGCGGTGCTGCAGACCCGCGACGGGTACGTGTGGGCGGGCACCTACAACGGCTTGGCCCGCTTCGACGGAGTGCGCTTCACGGTCTTTGACCAGAATAATACGCCGGCGCTGCGCAACAGCCGTATCACCTGCCTGTTTGAGTCGCCCGATGGCGCGCTCTGGATCGGCGATGAGAGCGGCCAGATCACCCGATACCAGGACGGGCGATTCCAGGCGGTGGCGTTTCATCCCGCCTGGCAGGATGGAAAGATCTCCGGCATTGCCTCCGACGGATCCGGAACGATGTGGGCGATGAACGGAGACGGTCAACTGGCGCGCGTGAAGGACGGCCTGGTGCTGAATCCCAAGGACAACACCTTCGCCCCAATTCTAAACATGGCGCGCTCCGCGAATGGAATGATCTGGATCGATCGCAACGAGCGGGTGGTGGTGCTGGAGCACGGCCAGTTGCAGCCGCTTTCGTTCGGCGTTTCCACCGCTGCCTATCCCTACATTCAGGGCCTTGGCGCCAGCCGCGACGGCGGTCTATGGGTCGCCGTCGACGGTCAGATCAGGAAGTGGCAGGACGGGCGCTGGGTCGAGAATCTCGGTAACGCGCCCTGGGGAATGAGCATGGTGACCAAGGTGCTGGAAATGCGAGATGATGTCCTGGCCGTTGGGACGCCGGACAGCGGCGTGTACCTGATTGACCCCGGTCGACCGGCCCAACCGCGGCATTTCGACCATGCCAGCGGCCTGCCATCCGACTGGGTCACCTCGCTTTTCGAGGATCGGGAGGGAAACCTTTGGGTCGGCACGGGCGGCGGTGGACTGGCACTCCTGCGTCCCAGCATCATCGAGACCGTTGCGCCGCCGGACCGCTGGCAGGGACACTCGGTGCTGTCGGTCTGGCCAGGACGGGATGGCGCACTTTGGGTGGGAACGGAAGGCGCCGCCCTGTACCGGCTGCAAAACGGCCGGTGGACGAATTATGGGAGCCCCCAGGGGCTCAGCCACTACTATATTTGGTCCCTGGCGAAGGATGCGCAGGGCCGGATGTGGGCGGGCAGTTGGGGCGGTGGAGTGTTTGTTCAGAGTGGCAGCCGTTTTGAGCTTGTCCCCGGCCTGGAAAAAATGATGGCGCCAACGCCCGCCCTCCTGGCTGGCCGCGACGGGAGCATGTGGATCGGGACCGCCAACGGACTCCTGAACTATCGGGCGGGCAAGACCGTTTGGTATACCCAATGCCAGGGGCAGCCGTTGCGCGATGTGCGCGCGATCGCCGAGGACAATCATGGCGCTGTCTGGTTCGGCATGGCCGGAGACGGTCTCGCCCGCCTGAAGGATGGTCATATCCAGCGATTCCGGATGAGCGACGGCCTGTCCAGTGATTTTATTGAGTGCCTGCACTTCGACCGGGAAGGCACCCTCTGGATCGGGACATTCGGCGGCGGCCTGGACCGCTACCAGGACGGGCACTTCGCCGACATCAACCGCCGGCAGGGACTGCCCAATAG
>JBJKRV010000185.1:0-8286 GCA_046704465.1 Opitutaceae bacterium
CGGCGACCTGGAACTGGTGCTCGTCGCGCGTCGTCCGGCCGATCCGGTCCGGCGGCACGTCCCCGCGTATCAGTTTGCCATGCGTCGCACCGGCACGCGGCTCCACCTCGGAACCATCAGCCTTCGCATCGGCCCGGCCGGGGCCCTCCGCTGTGCGGGTCAGGTCGGTTACGCCGTGGATCCGGCGCATCGCGGGCACCGCTACGCCGCCCGGAGCTGCCGCCTGCTGCTGCCGCTCGCCCGCGCCCACGGCCTGGCCGCTGTTTGGCTGACGGTGGATCCCGCCAACGTTCCTTCGATCCGCACCTGCCAGCTCATCGGCGCCCGCTACGTGGAGACCATCCGCGTGCCCAAGGATCACGAAATGTACGCGCAGGGCGCGCGGTACCGCCGGCGCTATCGCCTCGCGCTCCGGTGACGCGGCGTTGTTGCTCCGCCGGGCGGACTAGCCCGTGGGCGCCGGCCCGACCTCGAGGACCTTTGGCTCGCCGACCTCAACCTTGCCTTCGGGCACGTAGCCGCGGATGAGGCCCGGTGTGTCGCAGCCGAAATAGGGCGCGGCCCCGGTCAGCATCGCCGGCAACTGCCGGTCAAAACGGTGGCCGCGGGCGCGGATGCTCACCCGGGTGACCCAGAGCAGCTTTCGCTTCTTCTCCTTCCACGCCGCGCGGAAGTCGAAGGCGGCAAGGATCACATAATAGCGCTCCTGCTCCACCTCCAGCGCCAGGTCCCTGTAGAGGAAGGAGAATCCGCCGAAATTCCGCATCGAGCTCAGTTTCTTCATCTCCGGCAGGTAGCCCAGCAGTGCCGCCATGCGTGCATCCACCATGTCGCGCTGCCGATTTTCCATCTCCATCATCATGAGGAGACTGTTGATATCGGCCTGCCTCTGGGCGCTCAGCGCGCCGGCGGTCGATCCCATCGGACTCGTCCCCCCTTCGACGGCAGTCGCCGTTCCTTTGAGGAGCTGCTCCGCCGACCTCATCCCTGACATCGCCGTCGACAGCTGGTTGAGCCCCTCGCGGTAGAGGCTGTGGTCGTACGGCAACGTCGTGCCCCAATGCACGACGATGAGCAGGTCGGTCTGGTCCGGCGCGGGCGTCGGCACGTAGCTCTGGCGCGCCAGGAAGGGCGCCAGCGTTCGCACCAGCTCGGCGAACGGGAGTCCGTCGATCGACGGATCGCGCACGGATCCGTTTCCGAACCGGCCCTTCCCGAACGCGTAGGTCTCCGGCTTGAACGTCCCGTCGTTCTGCCGGTCGCGGTGGTAGCCGCCATAGGCCATCGAGTATACCGTCGTGTACAGCTGGTTCGAGGCCGCGCGGGCCGGCACCGCCACCAGCAGGACCGCCCCCAATTGCACCGCCACCCGCACGGCGCCGCGCCGGCGCGTCAGTTGTGGTTTCATAGTTGAAGCGGAGGTGATGATCGGACGCTCGCGCGGTTTCGCCTACCGCAATTCGTGCGCGCCGGCACCGGCCCGGCCACCGCACTTCCCGCTTTTCACCGTCCGCGCTCTGTGTCTCTGTCTCCCCATGAGGCTTCTCGTCACCAACGACGACGGCATCGATTGCGTCTTCCTGCACGAGTTGGTTCACGCCCTGCGCGACGCGGGCCACGAGCTGGCGGTGGCGGCGCCCCGCACCGAACAGAGCTGGATCGGCGCCGCCAAGTCGCGGCACCGCGGCGTCCGGTCGGAGAGCGTCGACCGCGGCTTCGGCTGCCCGACCTGGGTCGTCGACGGCACCCCGTCCGATTGCGTCAACATCGCGCTCGCCCACCTCGTCGCCCGGCAGCCGGACGCGGTGGTGAGCGGCATGAACGTCGGCCTCAACGCCTCGCTCGGCTTCATCATCGCCAGCGGCACCGTCGCCGGCGCCTTTGAGGGCATCCTGCACGGCCTGCCGGGCGTGGCGTTTTCGCAGGACCTGAGCTTCGAGATCTACGACGACCTGAAGGATCGCGGCGGGCAGCCCGACGCCGAGCTCGCCGCCACGCTCAAGATCTCGGCCGCCCACGCCGCGCGTTTGGTGCCGGAGTTGGTCGCCGCCACGCCGCCCCGCCGTTTCCTCGTCCACAACGTCAACCTTCCCTATCCCGGGCGGCCCGACTGCCCGGTGCGGCGGACCGTGCCGGCCCGCATGGTCGTCACCGGCCTCTTCGGTCCGGCGCAGGACGACGGCACCCACCGGTTTGTGTTCAAGTTCGGCGAGGACATCTCGCCCGGCGAGCCGCTCACGGATCGCGCCGCCCTCGCCCAGGGCTGCATCAGTCACACGGTGCTCGATTATACGCGACTGGGGAAAATCTGATTCGCCTCGGAAACACCGATGGAACCCCGTCATCCGCTTCCATCCTCTCACGCACCGATCCGCCAGACCTGGAACTCGGGCTGAACGCCTTTCAACCGCCATGAATCCTCCCAACGCCGCCCCGCTCTTCAAGTTCCCGCAACCGTTTCTGCACGACCACCCGCCGGTCCAAAACGTCAACCGGTTGTTCGATGACCGGATGACCACCGGTCAGCGGGCGGCCGACCTGGTCGCCGCGGTCATGGGATCGTGGAAGTTCATCATCCTGCAGAGCGCCATCCTCGCCGGGTGGGTGGTCCTCAATGTCACCGCCTGGATGCGCCACTGGGACCCCTATCCCTTCATCCTCTTGAACCTGGCCCTGTCGCTCCAGGCGGCGTACGCCGCGCCCGTGATCATGATGAGTCAGAACCGCCAGGCGGACCGCGACCGACTCGAGGCGCACAATGATTACGAGGTGAACAAGAAGGCGGAAAACGAGATCCGGGCCGTGTTGGAGCACCTCGCCGCCCAGGACCGCGCCCTGACGGAAATCCACACGGAACTGGCGCGACTCCGGGCCGGTGGTGGAGCGCTCCCGGGCGCGCCCTGACGGTGGGCCCCGGCGCGGCGCCGGCCAAACGGGCCGCTCACCGGACGAGCGCCACGCCGAACCGCACGGTGTGGGACTTGCTCCGGTAATCCAGCAGGCTCTCGCCGTAGCCGTCGAAATACTGCACCATGATGAAGGTGGCGAAGCCGCCCGAGTGGAACTTGAGCGGAAACGTGAGATCCGCTTCGATGCTCCCGCGGTCGGCGCGGCTGCCCAGGCGGCCGAGAAGCCGCAGCGCCACCTCGTCCTTCAGCACCGTGAGGCTGTATTCGCCATAGCCTCGGTAGCGCGTGAGGTCGGGATTGTCGCTCAAGCCGCCGATGTAGAAGAAGACCTTGGGTGTGAACAGGAATTCCCATCCGGCGCCGGCGTCGAACGCCACCGTCGGCTTGACATAGACGATGTTCAAGCTCCGCGAGTCCGTGCCCGCCTTGCCATTCGATTCATGCTGCACCGCCGTCTGGACCCCTCGCCAGTGCCAGCCGGTCGAGTGATCCGGGGGCGGCAGGTAACCATAGATCAGTTCCGGCATGTAGCTCGTGTCGTAGAACGGACTCGAGTTTCCCGTGATGTCCCAGAGCGAACGCTGGGTGTACCCGAAATACAGCCCATGCACCGGTTCGGCGGGGAGCACCGGCCCGGGACCGTCGCCCCACAGCAGGTATTTGAAGCTGAACTGGAACTTGGCCACGGGACGATCCGGACCGGCCAGGAAATAGATCGGGCGGTGAGCCGAAAAATGCCGGGAGAACACGCGCCACGGTTCGTTGGTAGCCGGTATGCCCGAGCCCGAACTCGGGAGCGGCGGAGGATTGGCGTCCGGCGCGGCTCGGGCGGAGAAGGACAAGCCCCACAAGATCAGAACCGCAGCCCAAGCACGCATGCCTTCAGGTCGCCAAGGACGGCGCTTTGATGCAACCATGAAACTTCACGTTCCCCGGCGCTTGGTCCGCCGTCCCCGCTTCCGGTTCCGCGGAAACCCGCCCCGGCCATGCGCCGCCAGGTCGATCGGCAGGACGGGACGCCGGATCAATTCGCCGGGGCCGGCCCCGCGCGTCCGCACCGCATTGGCATTGTGCCCGGCACCACCGCCGCCTTCCTTGGGGTGATGCATCGCGTCCTCCTCCCCGGCACCGGCTTGTCCGTCTCTCCGCTCTGCCTGGGCGGAATACCGTTCGGCAGCACCCTCAACGACGCGGAGACGTTCGCACTCCTTGACCAATGGGTGGAGCTCGGCGGCAACTTCGTCGACACCGCCCGGGTGTACTCGGATTGGATCCCGGGAGAAAAGCGGCGCAGCGAACGGGTGCTGGGCGATTGGCTGCGGACGCGCGGCCTCCGAAACCGGATGGTGATCGGCACCAAGGGGGCGCATCCGTTCCTGGAGGCCCCGGGGATGCCGCGGACCTCGGCCGCCGAGATTCGCGACGACCTGGAAGGCAGCCTGCGCACCCTCGGGGTCGACGCGATCGACCTTTACTGGCTGCATCGCGATGATCCGGCCCGCCCGGTCGGCCATTTTGTCGACCTGCTCGACGGGTTCGTTCGCGAGGGCAGGATTCGGGCGTGGGGCGTCTCCAACTGGAGCGGGGCGCGGATGGAGGCCGCATGGGAGTACGCGCATGCCTCGGGCCGGCTGGCCTTCGCCGCCAACCAGCCGTTTTGGAGCCTCGGGTGCCAGCAGGCCCGCCCGCCGAAAATACCCGGCCTGGTCAAATTCGACGCCGCCGCCCACGCGTTCCACGCCCGGACCGGCCTCGCCGTCGTCCCCTACAGCTCCCAAGCCGGCGGATTTTTCTCCCAACTGGCCCTGCCGCGCGACCGGCGTCGCGCCGGTTTCGCCTCCGACGATTTTCACACCCCGGCGAACCTGGCCGTCGGCGAAATTGTCATGCGGCTGGCCCGGGACCGACAGGTTGCCCCCAGCGCCATCGTGCTGGCGTACCTCCGGTCGCGTCCGTTCCCCGTCGTCCCGATTGTCGGCTGCCAAACGCCGGCGCAATTGGCGGACAGCGTCGCCGCGCTGCCGGTGCGTCTCACGGTGGCCGAGTTGAAATCACTCGAGACCGCCGCGCCCTCCGGGCTCCCGGTCGGCACCTGACCTTTTCGGCTGGCCTCCGCGCCCGTCGATCCGGGATGCTCGCGGCGATGATCGAGGTCGAACATCTCACGCGCGTCTTCCGCACCTACAAGAAGCAGGCGGGCTTCTGGGGCGGCGTGAAGGGGCTGATCCGCCGCGAATTCGAGGAGATCCGCGCGGCCGACGACATCTCTTTTCACATCGAGGAAGGCGAGTTTGTCGGCTTCCTGGGGCCCAACGGCGCGGGAAAAACCACGACGCTCAAGATGCTCTCCGGCCTCATCTATCCCACCGCGGGCCGGGCCCGCGTGGCCGGATTCGATCCGACCCGGCGCGAAACCGCCTACCGCCGCCTCTTCGCCCTCGTCCTCGGGCAGAAGAACCAGCTGTGGTGGGACCTGCCCGCGGTCGAGTCCTTTCTGCTGCTGCGCCACATCTACGGCATCGAGGCCGACCAGTACCGCAAGACCCTCGACGAGCTCCTCGATCTGCTCGACGTGCGGCACAAGCTCAACGTCATGGTGCGCGAGCTTTCGCTCGGCGAGCGCATGAAGATGGAGCTGATCGCCGCCCTGCTGCACCGCCCGCGCGTGCTGTTCCTCGACGAGCCCACCATCGGACTGGATGTCGTCTCCCAGAAGGCGGTCCGCGGATTCCTGCGCGACTACAACCGGCGCCACCGCACCACGATCCTGCTGACCAGCCACTACATGGCCGACATCAAGGAACTGTGCGAACGGGTGATCGTCATTCACCGCGGCCGCAAGATCCACGACGGCGACATCAGCCGGCTCGACGCCAGCGGCAGCCGGCGCAAGATCATCAAGGTCGTGCCGGGCGAGGATTCCGGCGCCGGTTCCCGACTGACTCTCTTCCTCTCCCGGCTTCCTTCCGGCCTGGGTTCCGTGCAGGCCGGCGAACACGGCGAGTCGATTCTTCATGTCCCGGCCGAGCAGGCGGCCGCGATCTCGCAGCAGATCCTCGCCGCCGGGCCCGTGGCCGACATCACCATCGAGGACGTGCCACTCGAGGACATCATCGCCGATCTGTTCGAGCGACAAGGCGCCTGACCTCCGCGCCCCGGCCGGCGTCAGGCGGCGGCGGGCTCCGGTTTCAGGATCGACAGAATCCAGCCGATGAAGGTGGCGACGACCACCGGATAGGCGTCGAAGGGAAGAGGCGCCGAAGTCGGCAGCAGCGGCGCGCCCCAGGAAATGCGCACCGCCACCACCGCGAACAGGAGCGCGCCCACCACGCCGGCCGCCCGCACCCAGGAAGGAAATTCCCGCGGAATGCTGATGAGGAGAAGTCCCGCGGACCATAGGGCAACTCCGCCGCCAAACGAGGACGCGCTGGCTGCAAGCCCCGCCGCGGTCCCTGACAAGAGCAGGCCTTCCCCGATCGCAAACACCAGGAAGCCGGCCGCCACCGCATCGCAGCCCCGGCGATAATACTTCATCGTCAGCAGGGCACACGCGACCACCAAAGCGACGCCGTCCAGCGTCCAGAATGCCTGGCGCAGGCTTGCACTCGCAGCGAAGGTGCCGGCCATGCCGAAGACCGCGCCGATGCCGAGACCGGACGCCGCGATCTGGTCGAGCCGTTTGCGGGATGGACTCACGAGGGGTAGTGCGAACCGCTCAGGCCGGGAACTCGCCCGGTGCTAACAGCTGCCTTTTCAAGGTATTGGCGAGGGCGCGCATGTCAAAGGGCTTCTGGAATACCACGGCCCCGGCGGCCCCGGGATCCGCCGCGGCCGCCGCCGGCAGCTCCGATACCGTCGTGAAGAACCGCCGGATCTCCGGTTGCGCCTCGACCGCAAACCGCGCCAGCTCCAAACCGCTCACCGCGCGCAGATCGACCTCGGTGATGATGGCATCGAAGGAACGGCCGCGCAAAAGCTGTCGCGTCCGTTCGACGCTCGTGCTGGCGACCACCTCGAAATCGCGGGCCAGCACCAGCGTGAGGGCTTCATTCACCGCCGGGTTGTCGTCGTGCAGCAGCACGGCCGGCCGCAACACGTCGCCCAACGGGCGCAGGCTGGCCAGCGCGGCCTGGAGCAAGGCCTCCGGCTCGCTGCCGTCCCGGCCGAGTTCGGCAAGTCCGGCCCGCACCGTGCCGCCGGCCGGCAGCGGCCGCACGCGGCGCAACCGCGCCACCGCCACGCTCCGGCCCTGCTCCGGAAACACCAACCCCACCCGGTTCGCATCGTAGGGACCCGACGCCGTCGAGCCCGGCAGGCTGGCGCGAAGCGCCGGCAGCCCCTGCAGGAGGCCGCCGGCGATGGCCGGAGAGTCCAGCAAAACGAAGGTCAGCCGCAGGTGACGCCACTGGCACCGGTAGGTCTCGCGCCGGAGCGCATCGAGCAGCCGGGCCTGGTCGGCCGAGAGGTCGGTGAGCACCACCACCACGACGCCGCCCGTCGATTCGCGCAGCTCGCCGAAGATCAGCCGGCCCTCGGCGCGCAGGTGAAAGCAGGTCCGCGCTCCCGGTCCGACCTCGGGCGCGTCGGCCGGCAGCAGGGCCCGGAGGGCGGCCCACAGGTCCGTCCCGCCGCCGAGCCACCGCCGGGCCAGGTCGTTGGCCGCGATCACGCGGTGTTGCTCGTCGCAGGCCAGGATGCCCTCCGGCGCCTGGTTCAGCAGGAACCCCAGCATCTGCCGCTGCCGCTCCACCTCCCGCCATTCGCGCGCGCGGTCCAGCACCGCCGCCAGGAAATCCGCCAGCCCCGCGAGCAGATGCAGGTCCTCGGCGCCGTAGAAGCGCGGCTCCTCGGTCCCGGCCGCCCGAAGCGTCCCGTGCGTCCCGGTCTCCCCCTGCAGCGGCAGGGTCATCTCGCCGATGACGAACTGCCCCTCCCGGTTGCCGGGCATCCCGCTCACATCCAGCGTCAGGCGGCCAAACCAATCCGTCTCTTCCAGCGCGGCCTGCAAACCGCCCACAAACCGGTCGAAGTCCCGCAGTTGGGCGAAGGCGGCGGCCAGCGCGCGCAGGGCCGTCGGGCCGCGCCCCACCTGGGGATCGGCCGACCCGGAGGCAGGCATCAGACCGGCGTCGGTTTCGCTCATGGATGTGATGTCACGATGGGCAGGTAGACGTGAAAGGTGGCGCCCGCGCCGCGCTCGCTGGTCACGTCAATCGCGCCCTGATGGTATTGGACGATCCGGCGGACAATCGCGAGCCCCAAGCCCATGCCCCGCTTGTTTCGCTCGTCGCCCGTGGACTTGGTGGTCGCGAACGGCTCGAACACGCGCGTGAGCAGCGCGGGCTCGATGCCCGGCCCGTTGTCGGCGACGGTGATG
>JBJKRV010000186.1:0-7111 GCA_046704465.1 Opitutaceae bacterium
GCTGGATGGCCTGTTGGACCGCCTGCTGGAAATCGAGGCGCTCGTGAACGATCATTTCTTCAGCCACCAGGCGCGCATCCCCGAACCGGGGGTGCGGCAGGTCGAGCTCCCCCTTTGATCCATGGCGCCTCGCACCCGCTCGAACACCCGATCATCCGGCTGCCAGATTGAGGATCCGATGGGATCCTCAATCTGGCAGCACGGCCCGACGGCATCCCATCGGCACCGGGTTGACTTCGCCGGAAAAAAACGCGAGGGCCTAGGCCGCTTGTCATCCACTCATCAATGAAGAACAAGATCATTCACGCCGCGGTCATCGGCGGCGGCGCCATCGGACGGGCGCACGTCGAGGGCTTCCAGCAGCATCCCCAGGCCCGCGTGGTCGCCCTGGCAGAATCCAACGCCAAACGCGGCCGGGCGGTCGCGGCGGAGTTCGGGATTTCCTCCGTGGCGGCCGATTACCGCGACCTCCTCAGGCGGCCCGACGTCGACGTCGTCTCGATCGCCCTGCCCAATCACCTGCATGCGCCCGTCGCCCTCGAGGCGCTCCGGGCCGGAAAACAGGTGCTGCTCGAGAAGCCGATGGCGACGAACGCCCGCGAGGCCGCCCGCCTGGTGGCGGAGGCCCGCCGGCGGCGCCGGCTGGTGATGGTCGGCCAGAACCAGCGCTTCACCGCCGCGGCCCAGACGTTGCGCCACCTGGTTGCCGAAGGGACCCTGGGCGAGGTCTATCACGCCCACGCCGTCTGGGTCCGCCGCCGCGGCATCCCCCGCATCGGCTCGTGGTTCACCCAGCGGCGGCTGGCCGGCGGCGGCTGCACCTACGATCTGGGCGCGCATCTGCTGGACCTGGCGCTCCACCTGCTGGACGAGTTCGACGCCGTCTCCGTCACCGGCCGGACCTTCGCCAAATTCGGACCGCGCGGCGAAGGCAACGGCGCGTGGGGGCACGGCGAGATCGATCCGCGCCTGCCGTTCGACGTCGAGGACTTCTCCGTCGCGCTCATCACCCTGCGGAGCGGACGCACCGTGCTGCTCGAGACTGCGTGGGCCGCGCACCAGGGCGAATCCGATCGCAACGGCATCCGCCTGTTCGGCACCGAGGCGGGCGCGAGCACCCATCCGCTGCAGTTGTACCGACCCGGCCGGCGCGGATACCTCACGGAAGAACTGGAGCCGCGGCCGCCGTCGGTGACCCCCAACCGCATGGCACATTTCATCAACGTGCTGTTGCGACGGGAACCGCTGCTCGTGCCTCCCGAACAATCCCTCGCAGTGCAGCGCATCCTCGACGCCATCTATCGCTCCGCCGCGACCGGGCGCGAGGTAAGGCTGTAGGTCCGCGCCGGCAGTCCATTTCTCCACTCGCTGGCGTCCGCGGCCGCAGGTCCGCGCCGTCGGACTACCCCAGCACGTCGCGCAAAACCCGGGTCAGGTCCTCGAGTTCGTACGGTTTGGCTACCACCCCCCGGAAACCGTAGTCCCGGAAATGCGCCAGCACCGGGTCGCTCGAGTAGCCGCTGGACACGATGGCCTTCACGTCCGGGTCGACGCGCCGCAGCCGCTCCATGGCCTCGCGCCCACCCATGCCGCCGGGCACGGTCAAGTCCATGATCACGAGGTCGAAGGCCCGGCCGGCGTCCCGCGCCGCCTGGTACTTGTTCACCGCTTCGGCACCGTCGGACGCAAGTTCGATCTCGAAGCCCAGCCGTTTGAAGAGCAGACCGGCCATCTCCCGGATCGTCTCCTCGTCGTCCATCAGCAGCACCCGGCCGTGCAACGGCGCCCGGGCGTCGGCCGCCTCCGGCGGCAGGTCGAGTTGCTGCTCGCGGAGGGCCGGAAGCCAGAGGTGGAACGTCGTGCCCCGGCCGAGCTCCGACTCCACCTCGACATGGCCGTGGTGCCGCTTGACGATGGAATACACCGTCGCGAGGCCCAGCCCGCTGCCCTGCTGTTTCGTGGTGAAGTAGGGATCGAAGATTTTCGAGAGATGCTCCGACCGGATGCCCAGGCCGCCGTCCGCGACCCAGAGGTGAACAAAACTTCCGCGGATGAAGGGAGCGGCCGTGCCGCCGGCGGTCTCCTCGTTGCGCGCGCCGATGCGGATCGTGCCCCCTTCCGGCATCGCCTGGACCGAATTGATCACCAGATTCTGCACGACCTGGCCGATCTGCCCCTTGTCGACTTCCGCGGGCCACAGTTCCTTTGGAAAGTCGAATTCGCAGCGGACGCGAGTGCCGTGCAGGGCGAATTCCGCGACTTCGGCGATCGCCTCGGGCATCCGCACCGCCGTCAGGATCGGGTCGCCGCCCTTCGCGAACGTCAACAGCTGCTGCGTCAGGTTGCGCGCGCGCAGGGCCGCCCGCTCGGTCTCCCGCAGGCAGGACTGCACCCGCACCAGGTCACTCGCATCCAGGAGCGCGAGCGTGATGTTGCCCATGATCACCGTCAGGATGTTGTTGAAATCGTGGGCAATGCCGCCGGCCAGAATCCCGACCGATTCGAGCTTGGCCGAGCGGGCGATCTCCTCCTCAAAGCGCTCGCGCTCGGTCACGTCCCGAAAGACCAGCACCGTGCCGATCAGGCGGCTGTCCGATCCGTGCACCGGCACGCACGACCCCTCCACCCGCCGCTCCCTCCCGAGAAGCCCGGCCAGCACCACGCCCGCCGGCAGGTCGAACGTGGCGTCCGTCGCCAGCACCTGCGCGCACGGTTCAATTCCCGCCATGGCCGCCCCGCCCGCCCGCAGCACGCAGACCTCGCCGAATGGCCGTCCGACGATCGCCGCGTTGTCGCACGCGAGCATCTCCCCCGCCGCCCGGTTGATATATTGCACGATTCCCTTGGTGTCGGTCGTGATGACCCCGTCAGCCATGGCGCGCAGGGTCACCGCCAGGCGCTCCTTCTCCGCCGCCAAGGCCAGCTCGGCATCGCGCCGGGCGGTGATGTCGGTGACCACGCCGATCAGGCGCCATTCGCCGCCCGTCACAGCCAGGATCGTGACCTGCTCATGCAGCCAATACCACTGCTCCCCCCGGCGGGCGCGAAACTCCTGCTCGTAACCGGCCTGCCCGGACCGGAGGGCCTCGGCGGACCGGGCATGCATGACCGCCAACTCCGGAACGTTGAGCTCGCTCCACATCAGATTCGAATTCTCGTCCGGGTCGCTCCCGAACAAGTTCCGATACAGGCGGGAGCGGGGGATGTAGAGATGCCAATCCATGCCGCCCGCGGCGTTCTCCACCACCCGCGCCTGCCACAACATGCAATCGGCGCCATCCAGGAGCTGGCGCAGCCGCTCCTCGCTTCGCAGACGCGCCAGTTCCGCCTCCTTGAGGGCGGACACATCCAGGATCACTCCGAACAGACGCCATTGGCCCGGCCCTTCGGCGGCGATCGAAACCCGTTCATGCAGCCAGTAGGTCCGGTCCGGCTGGATGACGCGGTACTCCTGCTCGTATCCCGGCGAGCCGCTCCGCAACGCCTCGTCGCTGCGCCGGCACATCTCGGGCAGCTCCGGCACGTCGAGTCCGTCGTAAATCTCGATCTCCCCGCTGACCGCCTTGTCCCCAAACAATTGTCGCTGCAGGCGGGAGCGCGGCAGCTCGAAGGACCACACCATCCGGCCCTCCCGCTCGACCACCCGGGCGTTCCAGAGCACACAATCCACCCGCTCGACGATCTGCTGCAGTTGCGACTCGATCTTCCGCCGGGCCTCCTCCGACTGATGCCGTTCGGTCACATCGATCAACACCCCGGCCGCCGCCCATTCGTCGGGCCCCACGCGGTCGAGGGTGACCCGCTCCAACAGCCAGATCGTCCGCTCCGGCTGCACGACGCGGAATTCCTGGTCGTAGCCGGATTCTCCGGCCAGGAGGGCCGCCGTGCTCCGGCGATCCATCTCCGCCCGTTCCGGCACGTTGACCAGCGACCACAGGCGGTCGGCGGTCGGATGCTGTTCCGTCCCGAAAATGAGCTTGTGCAGCGGCGACGCGGGCAGGCGGTATTGGGTCCACTGGAAGACGCCGTCCACCCGCTGCACCCGCGCCTGCCAGAGCATGCAGTTCGCGCGTTCCAGGATCTGCCGCAGCCGGGCCTCGCTCGCCCGGCGCGCCTCCTCCGCCTCCCGGCGCGCCGTCACGTCGATCAAGATGCCCACGATCGTCCATTCGTCGGGACCCACGCGGGTGATGGAGGTCCGTTCCAGCAACCACAGCGTCCGGTTCGCCTGCACGACGCGAAACTCCTGTTCGTAGCTGGACGCCCCGGACCGCAGGGCGGCCGCACTGCGCCGGTTCATCTCGTCCATCTCCGGCACGTTGACCAGCGTCCAGAGCTCGTCGTCTTTGACCTGCGGATCCGTTCCAAAGACAATCCGGCGCAACGGCGAGTCCGGCACCCGGAAATCCCGCCATTGGTACTCCTCGCCAATCCGCGTCACCCGGGATTGCCAGACGATGCAGTCCGCCCGGTCCAGGATCTGCCGCAATTGCGCCTCGGTGGCCCGGCGCCCCTCCTCTGCCTGGCGTTGCGCCGTCACGTCCATCAGCACCCCGACCAGCCGCCATTCGTCCGGTCCCGCTGGCGTTACCGACACGTGCTCGTGCAGCCACATCGTCCCCTCGGGCTTGATCACGCGAAATTCCTGTTCGTAATCCGGCGCGCCGCCCAGCAGCGCCTCCCATACGCGCCGGTTCATGTCGGCCAGCTCCGGAACCTGAAGCCGGCTCCACAATTTCAGCTTCTTTCCTTCCCACATCGGCCGGTCGCCGAACAACCGGAGATAGAGACTGGTGCGAGGCATGTCGAACTCCGGCCAGCGGATCTCATCGCCGTCCCGCCACACCCGCGCCCGCCACAACAGGCAATCCGCTCGTTCCAGGATCTCGCGCAACCCGGCCTCGCTCGCCCGCCGCGCCGCCTCGGCCTCGTGGCGTTCGGTCACCTCCGTGATCACCCCCAGCAGGCTCCACTCGTCGGAACCGACGGGATGAATGCTCACGTCCTCGCTCAGCCAGTGGGTCCGTCCGGCGTCGATAACCCGAAATTCCTGCCGGTAGCCGGGCCGTCCGGTCCGCAGCGCCTCCTCGGCGCGCCGCGCCGTTTCCGGCAGGTCGGGTGCATGCTCGACGTCCCACAGGCCGCCGCGGTCCCGCGCCGTGGCCAGCCGGTAGACGGGGCTGTCGGCCGATTGGGTCGGGACATTGATCTTCCAGCGGAACAGGTCACCCTCGCGATGGACCCGCGCCCACCACAACAGGATGTTGGCCCGCGCCAGAATCTGGCGGAGCACCTCCTGGTTCTCCATCTGGGCCTCGACCGTCCGCCGCGCGGTGGTGATGTCGATCAGGATCAGGACGACCCGGGAAAAATCGGCATGCCCGTCACGCTCCCCCACCTGGCAGCGCATCAGGCAGGCGCGCTCCTGCGCCCCCGCGTCGAGATAGCGGAATTCCTCCTCGATCCGCCGGCGGTTGTACCAGAGTGCATTCAACTGGGCATCGAAGACCTCCGGATAAGGGGGCACGGCCAGTCGCGGGAATTGCGCCGCCATCGCGGGCAGCTTCGAGAAGCCCGCGCCGGCGAGCGCCATCCGGTTCGCGTTGATCAGACGCACGCGGCCTTGCAGCTCGCGGGCCTGTTCCGGATGCGCCATCAGGTGGGCGACGAGGTTGTCCACGCCCGACGCCCGCAGCCCGTCGAGGGCCTGCTTAACGGCGGTGAAGTCCTCCTCCAGGATCTGCACGGGCGCCCGGTCGGATAACTCCGGCGCGCGCGATCTCGCACCGGACGGCCTCCGCCGCCTGCCTTTCCGCTCCACCGCCATCCCAAGCGCGGCCAGGCTGAGCGGCGTCCATTCCGGGACCGACCGGTGTGCGGCCGCGTAGCCCGCGCCGCCCGCCGCCATCAGGACGCCGAGTGCCAAAGCCGGCGTCCGCCAGCGTCGGAATCCACGGGGTAACATACTCCCCGTCACTAGCGAAGGTCGATCCGCGTTGCAATCACCGCGTCGGCCCATTTGCCGGGCAAAAACACCCCAGCTCCGAGCGGCGCCCCGACGCGACACGCTGCGTCAGCCTCCGGTTTTGGGTCTTGGAAAAGGATGCCCTCCGACCGTAAGGATTAGCCGTCATGATTGCCATTCGTCCGGCCACCGCGGAGGATATTCCCCTGATATTGCGCTTCATCCGCGGGCTCGCGGCCTACGAGAAGCTGTTGCCGGAGGTGGAGGCGACCGAGGACCGGCTTCGCGCCGCGCTCTTTCCCGCCGACCGCCGGCCCGCGGCGGAATGCGCCCTGGCCTTCTGGGGCGAGACGGCCGCGGGATTTGCCGTCTTTTTTCCGAATTTTTCGACATTTCTCGGCCGACCCGGGCTGTACCTGGAGGATCTGTTTGTCGAGCCGGCGTTGCGCGGCCGTGGCATCGGCAAGGCGTTGTGGCTGCACTGCGCCCATCTGGCCTCGGTCCGCGGCTGCGGCCGGATGGAGTGGGCCGTGCTCGACTGGAACGATTCCGCCCGAAAGTTCTACCGGAGCCTCGGCGCCGCCGAGCTGCCGGACTGGCGCATCTGCCGGCTCACCGGACCCGCGCTGGCGCGCTTCGCCTGAAACCCCCCACCTTTCTCCCGATGAACCTGACCCTGATCTGGATCGACGCCTTCACCGACCGCGTTTTTGCCGGCAATCCCGCCGGGGTCGTGCCGCTCGAGCGCTGGCTGCCCGACGACCTGATGCAACGGATCGCGTTCGAAAACGGCCTGGCGGAAACCGCCTTCTTCGTCCGCCGGGAATCCGGCCTCTGGCACCTGCGCTGGTTCACGCCCGCGACCGAGGTGGAGCTCTGCGGCCATGCCACCCTCGCAAGTGCCCATGCCCTTTGGTCGGAACTCGGCGAGACCGCCGGGCGGATCCGGTTCGACACCCGCAGCGGTGAACTGTCCGTTTCGCGCCTGGAAGACGGCCGGCTGGAACTCGACTTCCCGGCCACCCCGCCGGCCCCCGAGATCGACGCCCCCACGGCCGCGGCCGTGACCGCCGCGCTGGGACGTGCGCCGCTGTGGCTGGGAAGGTCGAAGTTCGACCTGTTCGCAGTCGTCCCGGACTCCGGGGC
>JBJKRV010000187.1:0-4770 GCA_046704465.1 Opitutaceae bacterium
GGGGGGGTGGGGGGTGAGGGCGGAGGGTTGGCTTCTCGGGTCGGACGCCCTCACGTCCGCGGCGGCGTTTATCGGCATCTGCATCGCCGTCATCGGCGGGCCGGGGTACGAGCGCGCGGACGCGTGGGCGGCGCTGGCCGCGTGCGCGGTCATCGCCTACAACGGATTCAACATCGCCCGCGGGGCCCTCCACGAGGTGATGGACACGGCCGCGTCGTGCGAGATCGAAAACGAGGTGCGGGCCGTGGCCGCCGCGGTGCCCGGCGTACGGCAGGTGGAAAAATGCCGCGTGCTCAAGAGCGGTCTCGGCTACCTCGTCGACATCCACGTGCACGTCGACGGCGAGATCCCGGTCCGTCGCGGTCACGACATCGCCCACGCGGTGAAGCAGGCGCTGCTGGAGGCGCCGCTCTCCATCACGGACGTGGCCGTGCACATCGAGCCGGCCGCGTGACGGCGGCGTCACTTCAGGCGTTCGGCGAGCTTCCAGCCGGCATAGACGCCGACGAGCGACGCGACGCCGCTGACGAAGAAAGCCGACCAGATGCCCCATCGCATGCCGAGGTACCAGCCCAAGTAACTGCCAATCGTCGCGCCCGAGAGGGTGAAGAGCTTATGCATTTAAGGGAGTTCGGTGAAGGCGGGTGGCGCCACCGGCTGGGACGGCGACAGAGGTAAGCCCGCTAATATACCCAAAAGTCTCGCTTCTCCATCGCGATCCGGCCTTTTCCCGTTTGCCACCCATCGGTCACGACCTAGCGTCCCAGCGGCCATGAAGAAAAGGAATCCGGAGACACCGCTCAGCGAGAATCCCCACTTGATCACGTGGGTCAACAAGATGGTGGCATTGTGCAAGCCTGATCGCGTCCATTGGGTGGACGGATCGCAGGAGGAATACGAGGCGCTTTGTGCGGAGATGGTGGCGCAGGGGACGGCGATCCGGCTGAACGAGAAGAACTGGCCGGGGTGCTACCTGGTGCGCTCCGATCCGGGCGACGTGGCGCGGGTCGAGGACCGTACCTTCATTTGCAGCCTCTCGAAGGACAATGCGGGGCCGACCAACAACTGGGTGGACCCGTTCGTGATGAAGAAGACGCTGCGCGGCCTCTTCAACGGCTGCATGCGGGGCCGCACGCTGTACGTCCTGCCCTTCAGCATGGGGCCGCTCGGTTCGCCGCTGTCGCGGCTGGGCGTCGAGATCACCGATTCGCCCTACGTCGTGGTCAACATGCGGATCATGACGCGCATCGGGCTGCCGGTGTTCAAGCTCATCGACAAGGGCGACCGGCGCGTGGTGCCCTGCATGCACTCGGTGGGCGCGCCCCTGAAAAAGGGGCAGAAGGACGTGCCGTGGCCCTGCAACAAGGACAACAAGTACATCGTCCACTTTCCGGAGTCGCGCGAGATCTGGTCCTACGGCTCCGGCTACGGCGGCAACGCCCTGCTGGGCAAAAAATGCTTCGCGCTGCGCATCGCCTCCAACATCGCGCGCGACGAGGGCTGGATGGCGGAGCACATGCTCATCCTGGGCGTCGAGAATCCCCAGGGCGAGAAGACCTACGTCGCCGCCGCGTTCCCGAGCGCCTGCGGCAAGACGAATTTCGCGATGCTCATTCCGCCGAAGGCCTTCAAGGGCTGGAAGGTCTGGACGGTGGGCGATGACATTGCCTGGATCACGCCGGGACCGGACGGGCGCCTGCGGGCGATCAACCCCGAGGCGGGCTTCTTCGGCGTGGCGCCCGGCACCGGCGCGGGCACGAATCCCAACGCCATGGCGACCATGGCGAAGAACTCCATCTTTACCAACGTCGCGCTGACCCCGGACGGCGGCCCCTGGTGGGAGGGGATGACCGACGAGCCGCCGGCGAAGGCGACCGACTGGCTGGGCCAGGAGTGGACGCCCGGCTGCGGCCGCAAGGCGGCGCATCCCAACGCCCGCTTCACCTCGCCCACGAAGCAGTGTCCCAGCGTGGATCCGGACTGGGAGAAGCCCGAGGGCGTGCCGATCAGCGCCATCATCTTCGGCGGCCGGCGTCCGAGCACGATTCCGCTGGTGTTCCAGGCCTTCAAGTGGTCGAGCGGCGTCTACATCGGCGCCACGATGGGCTCCGAGACGACGGCGGCGGCGGCCGGCGCGGTCGGCAAGGTGCGGCGCGACCCGATGGCGATGCTGCCGTTCTGCGGCTACCACATGGGCGACTACTTCCGCCACTGGATCATGATGCAGCGCCAGCTCTCCGAGACGCCGCGCGTGTTCCATGTGAACTGGTTCCGCAAGGACAAGGATGGCAGGTTTGTCTGGCCGGGCTTCGGCGAGAACATGCGCATCCTGAAGTGGATCGTCGACCGCGCCCGGGGCCGCGCCCTTGGCATGGAGACGCCGATCGGCTGGGTGCCCCGCTACGAGGATATCGAATGGAAGGGCCTGGATTTCCCGCGCGAGAAGTGGGACGAGGTCATGACCGTCGACAAGGCGGCCTGGCGCCGCGAGGTGATCGAGCATGAGGAGCTGTTCATCAACCTGCACGACCACCTGCCAAAGGAGATGATCTTCGAGCGCGAACTCCTTATCTGCCGCCTGTAGGCAGCCGCAAGATGACTCAGTCGGGACCCGGTCATCAGCCGGGTCCTTTTTTTTGCCACGAGCCGGCCAGGCGGTGGGAGCGCCGGGCTCAGAACCGCACCGTGGCGAGCAGAAAGCCGGCGATGATCACCAGGGCGCAGGCCAGCCGGCCCACGAAACCGAGGACGAACCCCAGCCCGGCGCCGACGCCGGCCAGCAGCGTCCGGCGGAGGTCGCGCTGGTGGGCCAGCTTTTCGGCGATGACCGCCCCGAGCATGGTGCCAAGGATCAGCGCGGGCACCGAGATGAACGCCCCGATCACGGCCCCGCCGCCGGCGCCGGTCATGCCCCATTTCGAACCGCCGGCGAGGCGCGTCCCGATCAGCACGCCGGCGAAATCGAACAACAGGGACAAGGCCCAGAAGACGGCGAGCCAGCCGACCGTCGCCCACGACAGCGAAGCGGGTGCGAGCAGCTTGTGGATCACGACCCCGGCGAAGATCAGGGTTGTGCCCGGCACCAGCGGCAGCAGCACGCCAATCAGGCCGGCCCCGAAGAAGAGCACGGTGAGGCTCCAGATGAGAACGGACATCAGGATGGCGGCCATGGGCGACGGATCGCGAGCAGCGGCTTCGGCGATGACAGGGCCTGGCGTCAGTCCTCCGGGGGCGTGAAGCCACGGCGCAGCGTGTTCTCCACCGTGACCTGCGGGAACAGGAAGTTCTGGAGATACTCCCGTCCGCCGGCCTTGGTGCCGCCGCCGGACATCTTGAAGCCGCCGAACGGGTGGCGTTCGACGATCGCCCCGGTGATGCCGCGGTTCCGGTAGAGGTTGCCGACCAGGAACTCGTTCCGCGCCCGATCGAGCGCGGACGGGCTGCGGGAGAACAGGCCGCCGGTCAGCGCGTAGTCGGCGCCGTTGGCGAGCGCGAACGCCTCGTCGAGGTCCTTCGCCTTCAGCACGGCCACGACCGGACCGAAGATCTCCTCGCGGGCGATCACGTGCTCGGGACGCACGTCCGTGAACACGGTCGGCGGCACATAGAATCCGCCCCCGCTCACCAGCTCGGGCGCCAGCCTGGCCTGCCACGCCAGGGTCGCCTCCTTTTTTCCCTGCTCGATGTAGCCGAGGATCTTCTTCTGCGCGTCGCCGTCGATCACCGGTCCGACGACGGTGCCGGGTTGCGCCGGGTCGCCGACCGGCACGCTCGGACACGCCGCGAGGAACCGCTCCATGAACCGGTCGTACACGCCCGCCAGCACGACCAGGCGCGACAGGGCGGAGCATTTCTGGCCGCTGTATCCGAAGGCGCAGTAGAGCGCGGCGGGCACCGCCTCGTCGAGGTCGGCGTCGGTGTCGATGATGAGCGCATTCTTGCCGCCCATCTCGCAGACGACCTTCTTGAGATTCGCCTGGCCGGGCAGGGTGCGTCCGGCGGCTTCCCAGATCCGGCAACCGACGGCGCGCGATCCGGTGAACGCGATCGCGTCGACCCCCGGGTGGGCGACGAGGTGACCGCCGACTTCGGAGCCAAGGCAGGGCAGGTAGTTGACCGCGCCCGGCGCCACGCCTGCGGCCACGAGCACCTCCATCAGCGTTGCGCCGATGACCGAGGTTTGGCGGGCGGGTTTCATGATGACGGCGTTGCCCGCCACCAGCGGCGCGACCGTCAGCCCGGTGAGAATCGCCAGCGGGAAGTTCCACGGGGCGATCGACACCGCCACGCCGCGCGGGGTCCACGTCTGCACGCAATGCTCGCCGGGCACGCGCTGGGTGATCTCGGGCCGGCCCAGCCGGCGCATCTCCGAGGCGTAGAAGTGGCAGAAATCGATCGCTTCCGAGATGTCGGCATCGGCCTCCGTCCACGGCTTGCCCGCCTCGAGGATGAGCAGCGCGTTGAGCTCCATGCGTCGCGACTCCAGGAGGTCGCCGGCACGGTCGATGATCCGGGCCCGCGCGTCGGCGGTGGTCGCGCGCCAGGCCGGAAACGCGCCGCGGGCGGCGGCGACGGCGGCCTCGGCGTCGGCGGTCGTCGCCTTCGCCCAATGCCCCACGATCTCCGCCGGGCGCGCCGGGTTCACCGACGCCACATAATCGCGGTTGGCGACCGACTTTCCGCCGATGTCAAGGGGATGTTTCCGCCCGTGCCGGGCCCGCAGGGCTTCGTGTGCGGCGCGCTGCGCGTCGGGCGCGTGCGCGCGCGTGT
>JBJKRV010000188.1:0-3813 GCA_046704465.1 Opitutaceae bacterium
GGCCCGCCGCGCCCGCGGCGTCCGGCGCGCGATTCGACGGGCTGATGAAGCTGGGCGCCAGTTGCGCGTGCCGGCGGAATTTCACCTCCGCCCAGGTGGCCTACGAGCTGGCCCTGAACGATCCGCAGGCCACGCCGGCGCAGCAGCGCGCCGCCCTCCTCGCCCTGGCGCGGCTGTACCGGACCATGCAGTCGAACACGCGGGCGGCGGCCTGCTACGAAAAGTACCTGTCCAAGTTTCCCGACGACGGCAATGCGCCGCAGGTGTACCTCGAGCTCGGCCGCACGTTGCGCGCCCTCGGGGCCTACCACCTGGCCATGGCGCGGTTCTACAGCGTGATCAACTCGACGCTGCGGCTGTCCGAGGAGGGAACGGACCGGTACCGGATCATCGCCAAGACCGCCCAGTATGAGATTGCGCAAACCTATTTCGAGGAGGGCGAGTACGCGGACGCCAGCCGCTATTTCTCACGGATCCAGTTGCTCGACCTCGCACCGGCCGACCGCGAGCGCGCCCAGTTCATGGCGGCGGACGCGGTCGTGCTCTCCAAGCGGTATCCGGAGGCGGAAAAGGCCCTGCGGGCGTTCCTGGACCAGAATCCGCACGGCGAACATGCCGCGGAGGCCCAGTACCTGCTCTCCGGCGTGGAGCGGAAGCTCGGACAAAACGAGCAGGCGCTCGACACGGTGCTGACCCTGCTGAAGACGGAAAGCGCCAGGCAGGGGAGCGACCCGGCGCGGTGGGCGTACTGGCAGCGCCGCACCGGCAACGAACTCGCCAACCAATTCTTCGACGACGGCCGCTACTGGAGCGCACTCGTCATTTACGAGGCCCTGGTGAAGATCTCGTCACAGGACCCCACCTGGCGGTGGTCGGCCCTGTACCAGGCCGGCCTCTGCTATGAGCGCCTCGGGCAGAACCATCGCGCGGCCGCCGACTACCAGCGTGTCGTGACCGGCTGCGCCGGGGCTGACCAGGCGGCGCACGCCGACCTCGGCGACGTCAGCAGCATGGCCGCCTGGCGGTTGTCGCACCTGAAATGGAAGGAAAAAACCGACGCCGAAGTGGCCATGCTTTTCCACACCTTACCCACCAACCACGATGACCACCCAGGACACGCTGACCCGGCACCTGTCGCTGTGCGATGACCTCTATCGCCTGGCGATCGAGGAAAATCAGTTTCTGAAGACCCGCGGCTGCGTGCCCGGTGCGGAGATCGGCGCCCGCAAGCAGGCTTTGCTCGAACGACTCGAGGGGTCGCTGGAGGCCCTGCGCCAGCCGGCGGCGCCGCTGTCGGCGGAGGAGCGCCTGGTGGCGGACCAGGCGAAGGCAAAGATTCTCCAGTTCCTGCACCTCGACCGGGAAAACGAGCAATTGCTGCTGCGGTGCAGCCTGGCCGGACCTCGGCGCCCCGCGGAGCGGCCCGCCGCCGCGTTGCTCGAGCGCGCCTACGGCACGTTGCGGGCGAAGCCTTGAGGCCTCCGGCCTAGGGGAAGTTCCTGTGCGAATGGCACTAAATTCGACGCCGGAGCGGTCGATTGTTGGAGGGCGAGCCCCGATAACCATGACTCGAATCCTTCGTCCTCACTGGCTGGTCCTCGGCCTGACACTCATCGTGGGCGTCCCGCTGCGCGGCGCCTCGACGCCTCCGGTGCCGGTGCGCACCGTCGCGCCCAATTATCCGTACGCCATGAGGGAGGAGCGTATTTCCGGCGTGGTCTGGGTGCAGTTCGAAGTCGATACCCACGGCCGGGTGAAGAACGTCAAGGTCGTGAAGTCCACCCGCCCCGACTTCAATCAGTCCGCGGTCGACGCCGTGAGCCAGTGGGCCTTCCGGCCGGGCACCCAGAATGGCAAGCCCAAGGCCATGACGGTGCAGATTCCGCTTCGCTTCGACATCGACGACAACTGAGTCCCCGGCTTTCCCATGACCATCGGACACAAAATCTCGTCCGGCTTTGCCGCGGTGCTCATCCTGTTCGCCGCCGTCAGCGTCGGCACGGTTTACGTGATCGGCAAGGCCGGCCGGCAACTCCGGCTGGATTCCTCGACCTACCGCGAGACGATCTCGGCCGGCGACTTTGGCGCCGCCCTGCTGCGGGTGCGCATGGCCGTGAATGAATTCCTCCTCAGCGGTTCGGATGCCGCCGTGGCCCGGTATCAGAAGGCCAAGGCCGACGTGGACCGGATGCTGGGCAGCGATCAGCAGCGCGAGGGCGCGGCCGGCTTCACCGCCGCCATGACGGGCGTGCGTGACCTGGTGGCAAAATACGACGCCGCCTTCAACGCCGTGGTCGCCAACCGCCACCAGTGCGACCGGCTGCAGCGGGAGGAACTCGGACCCCGCGGCCTCGCCATTGTGGCCTCGCTGCAACAGCTGCTGGACCAGGCACGGAAAACCGGGGACATGGGCGCCTCGTTCCAGGTGTCGACGGCGCTGGAGGACGTCTACAGCGCGACCAGCGACGTCAACGCCTTCCTGCTCAAGGGTGATGCCGCGAGCGCGGCCCACGCGCGCCAGTCCGTCGCCGCCGTCGTCACGGAGGTGCAGAAACTGGAAAAGGAGCAGCGGGACATGGAGAAATTGGACGCGTCGCTCAAGAACCCGGCCAAGACCGCCCTGCTGGCGAAGGTGCAGGCGGAAGCCGAAGCCTACGACGGCACGATCGGCCAGGTGGCGGCGGCGGTCACGGCGCGCCAGAACATCGTGAGCGGCGAGCTGGACGTGATTGCGCCCCGCTTCACGGCGGCCGTCGAGCACGCCACGACGCAGATGAATGCGCGCCAGCAGCAGATCGAGAAGCAGACCCTGGCCGACCAGAGCGGCGCGCGGTGGATCGTCATGCTGGTGAGTTCCATCGGCGTGCTCGCGAGTTTGATTTGCGGACTGGTGATCACCAAGAACGTCACCCGGCCGATCGGGGCGATCGCCGGCTCGCTGGCGCAGGAGAGCGACCAGACGATGTCCGCCGCCGACCAGGTGCTCCGGGCGAGCCAGGGCATGGCGGACGGCGCGAGCCAGCAGGCCGCCTCCCTGGAAGAGACGAGTTCCTCGCTGGAGGAGATGGCCGGCATGACCCAGCGCAATGCCTCGGCGGCGCAACAGGCGAAGGCGCTGGCCGACGAGGCCCGCCGCACCGCCGACGCCAGCGCCAGCGACATGGAGACGATGCGCGGCGCGATGAGCGCCATCAAGGCCTCCAGCGCCGAGATTTCGAAGATCATCAAGACCATCGACGAGATCGCCTTCCAGACGAACATCCTGGCGCTCAATGCCGCGGTGGAGGCCGCGCGCGCCGGCGAGGCCGGACTGGGCTTCGCGGTGGTCGCCGAGGAGGTCCGCAGTCTTGCCCAGCGCAGCGCCGAGGCCGCCCGCGAGACGGCCGACAAGATTTCCGATTCCACCACGAAGAGCGAGCAGGGGGTCCAGATCAGCGAGAAGATGGCGGCCAACCTGACCGCGATCGTGGACAAGGCCCGCCGGCTGGACGACATGATTGCGGGCATCGCCCACGCCTCGGCGGAGCAAAGCGAGGGCATCACGCAGATCAACAACGCGGTCAGCAGCATGGACAAGGTGACGCAGAGCAACGCCTCACTGGCCGAGGAGACTTCAGCGGCCTCCGAGGAACTGCGGACCCAGGCCGACACGGTTCGCAAGGCCGTGGCGGACCTGACGATGATGGTCCATGGCGCGCAGGTCGCACATCCGCCCCGGAAGGAAAGGGAGCCCGCGGCGCGGCTCGTCGCGCCGGCGTCCGTCGGCCGGAACGGCCACGGCCGGCACGTTGCGCCGCCGTCCCAGCCGGCCGC
>JBJKRV010000189.1:0-4691 GCA_046704465.1 Opitutaceae bacterium
ATGCACAAGATCATGGCCGGATTGCTGGACGCCTACGTGCACACGGGCGATCCGCAGGCGCTGGACGTCCTCAACCGCCTGGCCTCGTGGGTTAAATTCCGCGTCGACCGCCTGACGCCGGAACAGATGCAGGCGTCGCTGCAGACCGAACAGGGCGGAATGGACGAGGTGCTGGCAAACCTGTACGCCGTCACCGGCAATCCCGATGACCTGCGCCTGTCCGAGGCGTTCAACCACCACGCGGTGATCGACCCGCTCGCGCACAGTGAAGACCGGCTGGACGGACTGCATGCGAACACGCAGTTTCCGAAGATCATCGGCGTGGCGCGGGAGTATGAGCTCACCGGCAATCCCACCTACCGGCATATCGCCGACTACTTCTGGCAGGAGGTGGCGCTCAAGCGCTCCTACGTCATCGGCGGCAACAGCGATGACGAGCACTTCTTTCCGATCGATCAGTTCGCGAAGCACCTGAGCGCGGTCACGTGCGAGAGCTGCAACACCTACAACATGCTCAAGCTGACCGAGCACGTCTGGTGCTGGGCGCCGTCGGCGACGGGCATGGATTTCTACGAGCGGGGACTCTACAACCACATCCTCGCCTCCCAGGACCCGGATACCGGCATGCTGTGCTACTTCATGCCGTTGCAGGAAGGGCGGTTCAAAACCTACTCGACGCCGACGCGGTCCTTTTGGTGCTGCTTTGGCACCGGCATGGAGAACCACTCCAAATACGGCGAAATCATCTACGCTCACGGCGCCGATTCGCTCTACGTAAACCTGTTCATTCCCTCGGTTCTGCACTGGGCGCACGAGGGCCTGACCCTGCGCCAGGAGACCGGTTTCCCCGACGAGCCGGCGACGCGTCTCTATCTGAGCCTGAAGCAGCCGGTCACCCTGGCGCTGAAGATCCGGCAGCCGTACTGGGCGCAGCCGGCCATCACGGTGCAGGTCAACGACGAGCCCGTGAAAACGGAAGTCGCGGACGGCTATGTGACGGTGCGGCGCGAGTGGCATGACGGCGACCGGGTGACCATCGGCCTGCCCATGGCCCTGCACACGCAGGCGTTGCCGGGAAACCCGAATATCGTGGCGTTTCTCTACGGTCCGATCGTGCTGGCCGGCGAGCTCGGCACCGCCGGCCTGCCGGGCGACCGCCAGGAGGCGCCGGACCAGAAGGAGTTCGTCAAGCTGCCGGTGCCGCCTGAGCCGACGTTGGTGGGCGATGTCGCCACGCTCGTCGACCACGTTGCGCCGGTGGCCGGCGCCCCTCTGACCTTTGTGACCCAAGGGCTGGGGCACCCCGAGGATGTGACGCTCGAGCCCTACTACGAGATCCATCATCAACGCTACGGGATCTACTGGCACATCCACAGCGAGGCCCAATGGCAGAAGGCACAGGGAACGGGCGCGCAGACGGACTGAGGCTCTGGAGCCTGCGGTCGACCCCGAGAGTAACAAGGACTCGCTCGGCTCGCCCGCCGCGGCGGAGCACGTCATCGGCGGCGGAGAGGAGATTCAGCCTGGACCTCCAAAAACCCGGCCCCTGAATCCGGCGAGAGCAGTCGCCACGGGTGGAGCCCGACCTCCGGGCGGGCTCAGCCAATTCATGCCGTTTAGGTCGGCGGCCAATTGCATGGGCCTGCGTCCGCTCAGCTCGCTTGCACGGCGCGCTGCCAGACGATGAGCGATTCGCAGGAGTTCTATGCCGGGCTCACGCCCTTTTACCACCTGATCTACCCGGATTGGAATGGAAGCATGCGGCGACAAGCTGGAATGCTTGACGCGATCATCCGTGAAGCCTGGCCGGGTTCCACCAAATTGCTGGATGTCTCGTGCGGGATCGGCACCCAGGCGCTCGGGCTGGCCGGCCTGGGCTACGTCGTCACGGCCTCCGATTTTTCGGCCGAGGAGGTCGGGCGGGCGAAGCAGGAGGCGGCGGCGCGCGATCTCGAGATCAATTTCTCGGTCGCCGACATGCGGCGGGTATTCGACCACCACGGCCGGCAGTTCGACGCCGTGCTGTCCTGCGACAATTCGGTTCCGCACCTGTTGTCGGACGAAGATATCCTGACCGCCTTTCGGCAATTTCACTGCTGCACGCGACCGGGGGGCGGCTGCTTGATCTCGATCCGTGATTACGCGGAGGAGGATCTGTCGCAGCGGCAGGTGAAGCCTTACGGCGTGAGGGACGAGGCCGGCGCCCGGTGGTTGCTCTGGCAGGTGTGGGATCCCCATCCGCCGACCTATGATGTGGCGCTGTATCTGGTCGAGGATCGCGGCGAGGCGGTCTGTCAGACCCACGTGTTCCGGGCGACCTACTACGCCGTCGGCATCCCGACGCTGATGGAACTGATGAGCCGGGCGGGCTTCGCCGACGTCCACCGCCTGGACGGGAGATTCTTCCAGCCGGTCATTCTGGGAGCAAAGCCGGAGTGACCGCGGACGACGATTGGCCGGTAATGTGTCAGTTTGGTGGCACCGGCGCTCCGCGCCGGTTCAAGCCCGCTCAGCCCCGCCGCTGCGGCGGGGTCGGAGATCGGTCTCCACCCAAGCCCATTGATGGAAACTGATACACTACCACTTGGCCCGGGGGCTTGCTCCGGCGGTTGGATCAGTTCACCCTCGATCCGAAGGTCTGTTCCAACTTCTAATTCCTTTCACCGTGTACACTGGCATTGTCACCGGCACCTTCCCCGTCATTGGCCTGAGCCGCCAACCCGGCCTGGCCTCCTTTGCCGTCGAGCTGGATGAACGGCACCTCGACGGCCTCGAGCGGGGCGCGAGCGTGAGCCTGGATGGCGTCTGCATGACGGTGACGCGGATCGAGGGCCGCCGCGCCTGGTTTGACGCCGCGATGGAGACCCTGAATCGCACGACCTTCGGCCAGATCGCCGAGGGCCGCCGGGTCAACGTCGAACGATCGGCCCGGACGGGAGTGGAGGTGGGCGGCCATCCCATCAGCGGCCACGTCGACGCCATGGCGGAGGTGGTCGCCATCGAGCGTCCGGCGAACAACTGCGTGCTGACTTTTGAACTCCCGGCGGCCTACCGGCGGTACGTGTTCAACAAGGGCTTCATCGCCCTGAACGGCTGCAGCCTGACGGTCACGGATCTCGACCGGACGACGGGCCGCTTCAAGGTCTACCTGATTCCGGAGACGATGCGGCTGACGACGTTTGGGGCGGTCAAGGTGGGCGACCGGGTGAATTTCGAGATCGACCGGCAGACCCAGGTGATCGTGGACACCGTGCGCGAGGCCCTGGCCGGCGCACTGGCTGACCTTCCGTCGTTGCGCTGAACGGCGCGGCAGGTGTCGTCCCAATCGATCCCGGGGCGTTGCAAAACGCCTGAACGGGAGAATGTTACTCCATGAATATACTGGAGCCGCCGCTGGCGGCGGGACTTGTGGGCGCTCTGCGCGATTTCGTGAATCTGGTGAAACTGCACCCAATCCTGGTGGATTTCACTGCGGCGCTCGTGCCGGTATCGGTCGCCTGCGACGCCGCCGGCCGGGTTCGAAGGGACGAGACGTTACGCCACACCGCGTGGTGGACTCTCCTGTTCGCCACCTGCATCACGCCGTTCACCGCCATTGCCGGATGGTTGTTCTGGATGCACGACGACAACGGTCACACGGGCATGACCATCCACAAATGGCTGGGAACCTCGCTGGTGTTTCTCCTGCTCGGGCTCTTTTTCTGGCGCCGCGACCTGCGCCGGCGGCAGCAGTGGGCGACGGGCGCGTATCTCCTGGCCGGCCTCGTGGTCGTCGCGCTGCTCGTGGTGCAGGGCGCCCTTGGCGGCGCGCAGACGTACAGCGGCTGAGGGACGGCGGGAGTCCGCCGGTACGGACCGGAAGCGGATGGATGGGCATTGACGAGATCATCGAGCGCGAGCTTCTTGGCTGGCCAAACGTGACCGTGCGGCCGCATCGCTTCGGCGGGCGTGAATTCCGGGTCGGCCGGCGGGAACTCGGCCATATTCACGGGGATTACCTGGCGGACCTGCCGTTCACACGCGCCATCCGCGACGAGCTTGTCGCCCGCGGCACGGTGACGCGGCATCATCACCTGCCGGACTCCGGCTGGGTCAGCTTTCACCTCCAAAGCGAGGCGGACATTCCGACCGCCCTGGCCCTCTTTCGACGCAACTACGAACGCCTGCGTCCTGCCGGCGGGTGACCGCCGCGTCGCGGGCTCACAGAGTGTGGATGGCCGACTTCGACACGGCCAGACCCGCCTCCTTCACGGCTTCGCTCAGCGTCGGGTGCGCGTGAATGGTCCGTCCGAGATCCTCGGCGCTGCCGCCGTACTCCATGTGCGTGACCACTTCGGAGATCAATTCCGAGGCGCCGCGGCCGATGATCTGCGCGCCGACGATGCGATCAGTCTTCGCGTCGGCGATGATCTTGGCGAAACCGTCGGATCCGTCCGCGGCCAGCGCCCGGCCGTTGGCTGCGAAGGGGAACTTGCCCACGCGCACGTCGAGTCCCTTCGCCTTGGCGCCGTCCTCGCCGAGGCCGACCGCCGCCACTTCCGGATCGGTGTAGATGATCGCGGGCACGAGATTCCAATCGATGTGCCCCGCCTTGCCGGCAATCCACTCGGCCACGGCGGCCCCGTCTTCCTCCGCCTTGTGGGCTAGCATCGGGCCGGCGACGACGTCGCCGATGGCCCACACCCCGGGCA
>JBJKRV010000190.1:0-4482 GCA_046704465.1 Opitutaceae bacterium
AGATGAGGCAGGCGCGCCGACAACTGCGCCGCAAACGCCGCCGGATCCGCCGCGTGGAGGGCGATGAACGGTGACCACGCGTGCCCGCGCAGATGGCTGACGCCCACCAGCGGCAGCCGGCGTGCGAGCGCCACCGCCTTGGCGGCGGCCAGGCCGATGGCCAGGCACCCGGCGAGGCCCGGCCCCTGGGTGACCGCGACGGTGGTCACCCCCACCAGCGCGCCGTCGTCATGCAACTGCCGCAGGAGCGGCGGAAAGTGACGCAGGTGCTCCCGAGTCGCCAGGTCGGGCACCACGCCCCCGTGGCGCTCGTGCAGGGCGATCTGGCTGTGCACCAGTTCGCGCACCAGGCCGCGGGCCGGATCGAACACCGCGACCGCCGTTTCGTCGCACGAGCTCTCGAGCGCGAGGATCATGGGCGGGACTACCGCGCCGCCGCCGCCGTACTGCGTGTGTCGAAAAGCTCCACGCCCTTGAGGACGGCCACGGCCGTCTCCAGCGGCCGGTCCGGAATGGGGGCAAAGCCAAACCGCGCCTTGAACTCCTGCGGGTTCGTGAGGTCGCGGCGCAGCCGCTGCAATCGCAGCTTGGCCTCATCCTCGAGCGACACCGGCACCGGAATCTCGGGCGTGATGCCCTTCTCCTGGATGCTGATCCCGCTCGGGGTGTAATAGAGCGCCGTCGTCAGACGCAGCGCCCGGCCGCCCTTCAGCCGGAAGACCGTCTGCACCGAACCCTTGCCAAACGTCCGTTCGCCCACCACGACCGCGCGCTTGGTGTCGCGCAGGGCGCCGGTCACCACCTCGGCGGCGCTGGCCGTGCCCGAGTTGACCAGCACGGCGATCGGGATCTTCAGATCCTCCGCCGACGGGCCGGCACCGAGATCCTGCCGGCTGTCGGGGGTCCGCCCCTGGGTATAGACGACCAGCTCTCCGGGCTTGAAGAAGGGCGTCGCCACCGCCACCGCCTCGTCGAGCAGCCCGCCGGGGTTGTTGCGCAGGTCGAGCACCAGGGCCTTGAGTCCCTGGGCCTGGAGCTGTTTCAGCGCCGCGCGGAATTCCGAGCCCGTGTTTTCGCTGAACTGGACCAGCTGGATGTAGCCGATCCCGTCCCCCAGCATGTGCACGTCGCGGACGCTCCGCACGTGGATGATCTCGCGCGTGATCTTCAGATCGATGTCCTTCTTCTCCGACGGGCGGTAGATCGTCACGTCGACCTCGGTGCCCGGTTTGCCGCGCAGGCGCGCGACGATCTTGTCCATGCCCAGCTTGGCGATCGACTGGCCGTCCACCTTCACGATCTCATCGCCGCGCTGGATGCCCGCGCGCTCGCCCGGGGTGTCCGCGATGGGCGCGATCACGACCACACGGCCGTTGCGCTGCTCCACCTGGATGCCGATGCCGCCGAACCGGCCGTCCATCTCCTCGCGCAGTTCGCTGTACGCCCGGGCCGGCATGAATTGCGAATGCGGATCCAGCGACCCCACCATGCCCTCCAGCGCCGCCTGCGTCAGGCGGCTGTAACCCGCGTCCTGCGGGTAGACATAATTCTTCGAAACGAGTTCGAGCACCGACCGGAAGAACGCCGTGTCCTGATTCAGCGCCCGGTCGGGCCAGAGGCTCCACGCCGGTCGCATCTGCGTGACCACCGCCGCCAGGATGATGCCGCAGGCCGCGCCGCAGACGACGATGAGAAAGCGTTTGAGCATGCCGCCTACTGTGTCCAATTGGTCCTTATTGTAAATGGCTTCCGCAATCCGTCCTGAGTTCCTCGCGTGCTTCCGGCGGGAGGCTGGCAGCAGCGACACCCTGTCCTTCGCCCGGTTCATGGCCCTGGCGCTCTATGATCGGGAGGTGGGCTATTACGCCGCCGCCCGGCCCCGCATCGGGCGCAGCCCGGACGCCGACTTCTTCACCAACGAGTCGCTGGGGCCGGTGTTCGGAGAATTGCTGGTCGAAGCGTGCCGCACCCTGCTCGGCGGACGGGGAATCGGCGCGCATGCCTTCGTCGAGATCGGCGCCGAACCTCGCGCGCCGGGACCGTCGCCCTCGATCCCGGAGTGGCTGGCCGGCGTGCCCCACCCGTTTGCCGCCGTCCGGTCCGTTCCGCTCGGCCGGCCGCTGGCGATCCCGGCGCGCGCCATCGTCTTCTCCAACGAGCTGTTCGACGCCCAGCCGCTGCACCGACTCGTCCGCCACGGCGGCCGGTGGCGTGAGCTGGGCGTGACGTTGCGCGGAGACCACCTCGAGGAAGTGGTCTGCCGCGAGCTTTCTCCCGAGGTGACCGCCGCGGCCTCATGCCTGCCTCGCGCCGCGCCGGAGAATTATCAGCTCGACCTTCCGCTCGCGGCCGCGGCGCTGGCGCGGCGCATCGCCGCCGGGAATTGGTCCGGCCTCTTCCTTGCCATTGACTACGGCAAATCCTGGCGGGAACTGGCGGAAGAAACGCCGCAGGGAACGTTCCGGGCCTACCACCGGCACCGCCAAAGCAACGATCTGCTGGCCCGCCCGGGCGAACAGGATCTCACCGGCCATGTCTGCTGGGATTGGATTGCGGAGGCGCTGACCGGCGCCGGCTTCACCCCGCCGGTGCTCGAATCCCAGGAGGAATTCCTCGTCCGCCATGCGGGCTCCGCCGTCGCGCGCATCGCGTCGGCCGAGGCCACCCGCCTCAGCGAGCGCAAACTCGGCCTGATGCAGCTTCTTCACCCGGGCAACATGGGCCGGAAATTCCAGGTCCTCTGGGCCCGCCGGGAAGGCGCGTGAGGCGGCGCGGTCGTCCCGGCCGGCAAAAAACCGCTTGCTTCGCCGGCGGGCGGGCCTTTACTCCGACCCCTTTTAACCCGAGAGTACTTCCATGGCACGCATCTGTTTCGTCACCGGCAGGAAGCCCGTCAAGGGCAGCATCATCCACCGCAAGGGCCAGAGCAAGAAGAGCGGCGGCATCGGCACGCACGTGACGACGATCACGCCGCGAAAGTTCCGCCCCAACCTGCAGCGGATCCGCGTGAAGCTGCCGGGCGGAGGCACCAAGCGCGTCTGGGTCTCGGTCAAGGCCCTCAAGGCCGGCCTGGTGCAGAAGGCCTGACCCGGACGTCATTTGCCCCGTTTGCCGCGAGCCGCCGACATCCGGCGGCTCTTTTGTTTCCGCCGCTATAGAAACAACCACCCGCTGAGCACCAGGATCGGCAGCAATACCGGCAGGCTGTACTTGAGGATGTAGCCGAAAAAGGTGGGCACCTTCACGCCGGAACTCTCGGCGATGGATTTCACCATGAAATTCGGACCGTTGCCGATATAGGTCATCGCCCCGAAGAACACGGCGCCGAGGCTGATGGCCATGATGAAGGCCTCGTGATTGGCGAGCAGGTCGTTCACCCTCGTCTTCTCCATCCGGACGCCGCCCGCGGAGGCCGCCCCATGCGCCGGCGGTTCGATGACCGCCTCGGCCAGCTCGAAGAAGTTCAGGTAGGTCGGGGTGTTGTCCAGCACCGACGACAGGCTGCCCGCCGCGAAATAATACTGCGTGGGCCGCGTGAACCCGAACTGGCTGCCGTGCTGGTCGAGGTAGTTGAGCGCCGGCATCATCGTCAGGAAGATTCCGATGAAGAGCAGCGCCACCTCCTTAATCGGGCCGAAATTGAACTGGTTCTCCTCGTGGACCACCCGCGGCGTGAGGCGATACGAGGCCGCCGCCGCCGCCAGCATGACGATCTCCCGCACGAAATAGACGTCGGGCAGGAACACGGCGCCGATGATCACGGCCAGCAGCAACACGTTGATTCCGCCCTCGAACTGCCAGGTGTCCGGTGAACGGATCTCCGCCTGGATCTTCCGCGGCACGCGGCTGAAGCTCCGGCGGTCGAACAAGTAGAACGCGGCCAGGATCACGCCGACAGTGACCAGCCATTGCACCATCACGTGCCCGATCAGCCAGAAGAACGGCACGCCGCGCAGGTAGCCGAGAAACAGCGGCGGGTCGCCGATCGGGGTCAGGGCGCCGCCGCAGTTCGCGACAATGAAAATGAAGAAGACGATGTGGAATGCGCTGATCCGGATCTTGTTCATCCGGATCCAGGGGCGGATCAGCACCATGGAGGCGCCGGTGGTGCCGATGATGTTCGCGACGATCGCGCCCACGATCAGGAACACAATATTGCCCAGCGGTGTGGCCTCGCCCTTCACCTTGATGTGGATCCCTCCCGCAACCACGAACAGCGACCCGATCAGGCTGATGAACGCAAAATATTCGTGGAGCGTGTGGCCGAGCATCAGGCCGCCGCCCGGCAGGCGCACCAGGTAGTAGGCGGTGACCAGCAATCCCAACCCGATGGCCACCAACGGATAAAAACGTTCCCAGCGATGTTTCCACACCGGGGGCGTCAACGGCATGACCGCGATCAGGGCCAGCAGCAGCCCGAAAGGAATGACCAGGAGCAGGGGAATTTCGCCTCCCAGGGCGACGGCGACCGGCAGGTGCAGG
>JBJKRV010000191.1:0-7875 GCA_046704465.1 Opitutaceae bacterium
TCCGAAACCTGCAGGATCCGGCTATCGCGTTCGAGGGTGATGCGGGCGCCGATGGCGTCGGGATTGCCACCGCGCCCCTGGAGCCGGACCGCGACGTGCAGGTCGCCGTCGGGGCGGGCATCGCGGAAAGCCATGATCGGCTGGTTGCTGCGGCTGAGGATCGCGTCGGGGCGGGCGTCGCCATCGAGGTCGACCAACGCAAGCGCCTTGGCGTCGCCCGGCACCAGCCACCCGCTCTCCTCCACCGGCTCGGGCTTGAAACCGCCGTGGCCGTCGCCCAGGAGCAGCCACCCGACGCCGCTGTCCCAGCGCCCGATCGCCGGAATGGGCGAGTACTCGTTGGTCACGATCAGCAAATCGCAGTTGCCGTCGCCGTTGAAGTCCGCCGCCACCATGCCCTGGATCGGGGCGATCTGCGCGCAGCGCGGCAGCGGAACGAATTTGTAGCCTCCTGAAGGCTGACTGAGCAGGATCCCGCTGCGCAGCTCATCGACCTTGTAGACGGTCGCCTGGGCCAGGGCCTCCCTGCCCAAGATCTGGTTCAGCGTGGCGGCGGCATATCGGTCGTTGGAGGGAAAGCGCTGGAGCACCTGCGGGATCGCCGCCGCGAGTTCATCCCGGCTGGCCATCGGGAGCAGGGCCCCGTGGACGTCGTAGGCCTCGACCAGTTGCGGCTCGCCGGAGCCGGCAAAGTCGCTCACGAAAAGGCGGAAAGGATCCCGACGCGAGGCGGTGTATTCCGTGTTCAACCCGAGGTTGCCCACGGCATAATCGAGACGCCCGTCGTGGTTGAAGTCACCCGCGGCAATCGAGGTCCAGAAGCCCGAGCCGGCCGTGTTGAATCCCCATTTCGCGGATTCGTCCACGAAACCGTGGCCCTGCCTATTGCGGAAGAAGTGAATGCCGCCCCACTCCGTGGCCACAATCAGGTCGGTCCAGCCGTCGCCATCCACGTCGGTCGCCAGGGCGGAGGTCACGAGCCCGACCTTGCGCAGGCCCGGCGCCAGCCTGTCCGTCTCGTCCACCAACCTTCCGTTCCGCTGGATCAGCAGCGCGCTGGTGGGCGCAGCCGGATAGTCGCCAGGCAGCAGCCGGCCGCCCAGAAACAAGTCCAGTTTGCCATCGTGGGTGAAGTCGGCGGCGACAACCGCGCCGACGCTGATCGGCTCGGACGGCAGGAAACCCTTCGGGGCCCGATCGAATCCGCCGTGGCCGTTGTTGAGCCACAGCCTCGGCTGGTAGTCGGGATCGCCCGCCGGGATCGCGGCGCCCCCGCCCGTGAACAGCAGGTCGTTGTTGCCGTCGCCGTTGGCGTCGAAGATCAGGGGCGGGCCGTCATTGATGTCCGGAGTGGCGCCGATCGCGCCGATGTTGAGGCTCCGGTAGCGCCGGCCGTCGCGCGCCAGGAGTTTGGCGCCGTCCAGGGACGTCGCGCCGATGACGATCTGATCGACACCGTTGCCGCCGAGGTCGCCCACGGCGATTCCCGGCCCACGGCGGTTGAACCGGCGCGGCAGCAGCGGCTGCGGAATCGTGCCCTCCAGTTGCTCCTCATGCTGGGTGAGGGACAGGCCCATGGCCTGGGAGACGTTCACGAACTGTGGCGCGCGTGGCCGGGCCATCGGCCAGGGCCGCGGTTTCGGGGCGACGGGCCCGCCGGGTTCGGTGATCGTGTATTTGCGGCCGGTGGGAAGGTCTTTGAGCGTCTGCACGCGCCCGCTCGGCCAAAAGATCTTCAGACGCTGGATCAGCGTTTCGCGGCCGAAGCCGAAATGAACGACCGGTTCGCTCTGCGACAGGTAGCCCCGCCCCAGAACCAGTTCGCGAACCTGCGTGCCTGACCGGGTGGTGGCCTCGACCCGGGCGCCTACACCGAACCGATTCGACGCCACACCACGCAACGCGATGATCACGCTGTGACCGGTCTGGCAGTCGTTGCGCAAGAAGGTGGGTTGGCCGTTGTAGTTGACGTAAACGAGGTCCATGCGGCCATCGCCGCCGAAGTCCCCGAATGCCGCCCCGAAGCTGACGCCAACCTGGTCGAGTCCCCATTGCCGGCCGACTTCCTTGAACCGCAGGTTGCCCAGGTTCTCGTAGGCGAGATTGGCCTGGTCCAGGACCGGGCTGTTTTTCATGATGAGGATGCGCTCGCCGGGATCCACGGCGGTGAGTTGCCGGGTCACCAGGTCGACGTTGTTCAACTCGCGAACCATTCCGTTGGTGACAAACAGGTCCAGGCGGCCGTCGTTGTTCAAATCCTCAAACAAGGGGGACCACGTCCAGTTTGTTCCGGCGATTCCGGCCAGATGGGCGGCCTCGAGGCAACGGGACATGCCCGTGTTCAAATACAGGGCGTTGTAATAAAGCTGAACGGCCTTGTTCACCTCCTCGTTCCGCCGGGGATCGAATCTCGCCCGCGATTGGGCGAGGCCGCGCTGGGTGAACTCGTGCGTCGTCCCGGCCATGTCCACGGCCAGGAGATCGATGTGCCCGTCATTGTTCACGTCGCCCGCGTCCGTCCCCATCGAGGAGAACGGCATGTGCGGCAACACCTGGTTGGCCACGTTCGTAAAGGTCCCGTTCCGGTTGTTGCGGTATAGGAAATCCGGGCTGCCGAAGTCGTTGGCGACATAAAGGTCGGGCCAGCCGTCCTCGTTGTAGTCCCACCACATTGCCGAATGTCCCTGCGTGGGCTCGGCCAGGATCCCGGCGGCATCGGTCACGTTGGTGAACGTGCCGTTGCCGTTGTTGTGAAAGAGGTAGTCGCGCTGGCCATTCGGATTCAGGGTGGCGTTGAGCAGATTCGTCTGGATGTAGACATCCAGCCAGCCGTCGCGGTCGTAATCGGCGAAGTAGGCCATGCCACAGGCGTCGGTCACGTCGAGACCGTAGCGGTGCGCCTCCTCCCTGAACGTGCCGTTGTGCTGGTTGATGTAGAGCAGGTTGGGGGCGTTGAAGCGGCAGATGTAGAGATCGAGCCAGCCGTCGTTGTTGACGTCCACCCAGGTGGCGCCCTCATTCCACGCTTTGCCGTGCTGCTCGAGACCCGCCTGTCTGGTGACGTCCTCGAAGTGATAGTCACCCAGGTTGCGATACAGGTGCCCCGACCCCACCTTGTCGACGAGGTAGAGGTCCGGCCTTCCGTCGTTGTCATAATCGCCCACGGCGACGCCCGTGCCAATCTCTCCGTTCAGGAACTCGCTGTTGAGGTCTCCCCACATGCGCGGATCGTCGTAGCGGTTGACCGTGACGAGCCCGGTGCGCGACGGAGGAAGCTCCGTGAACATGGTTTTGCCTTTCGGGAGCGAGGGGGAATTGAAGGGCGTCCAAGTGACATTTTTCCAGGGACCGGCATCCGCGGCGTGGACAACCGGGCCCGGGAAATCGAGCAGGCACAGGCCCGCCAGAAGCATCATGAATCGGACGCCTCCTGCTTTTGTCCAGGCCTTGAGGCCGGGCGGGACGCATGCCCGGGCGGGCGGGCGCGCGGTGGTCGGCAGAAACCAGTGATGCGCCCTCTTGCGCCGGCCGCGTGCGTTCGCGCTCGCGTTTCCCTCGGCCGCGGGTAGTTGTGAAATCACCATACTGAGGACGGCGGTTCACTGAGGCAGCGCCGGACAGTCGAGTCAAGGTCTCGACCTCCCGCGACCCGGTTCGAGCCACGACCGCAGGCGCACTCCCCGATCGATGTCCGTTCCTCCCTCCCGGGCCCCTCGTCCTTTTGCCAAACTCGCCCCCCATGCCTGGTGGCTGCTCCTGCTGCTCGCCCTGGGCCTGATTGGCTGGGCCACCGAACGCCGCATCGCGCGCGTGGAGGCCATCACGAACCTGCCCACCTGGTCGGCGGACGCGCCCGCCCGCGACGCCGCGAGTCCGACCGGCTTTGCGCACGGCGAACGAACACTCATCGTGCCGGGACACCACAATCCGAGTTTTTGGTGGATCATGGAGGCCCAGCAATCTGCGCAGGAAGGTCGGCTTCGCCTCCGTCACATCGATTACGATGCGCGGCCCGCCGGCCGGGACCTGCGGCGGACCGCGCCTTACCGGTGGTGGCTGATCGCGGTCGGCTGGCTGCATGGAGCCATCAACGGGGAACCGCTCGGCTATGCCATCGCCCGCGGATCCCTTGTTGCCGATCCGCTCCTGCTGGCCCTCCTGGTCATCATCGGCGCCATCTATTGCACCCGTTATTTTGGTCCGTTTGCCGCCGCCGGCTTCGTCGTGGGCGGGATTTCGCTCGTTCCGCTGGCGGCCGGTTTCCAGCCGGGGGCGCCGGATCCTCATTCGCTCGCGTGGGTCCTGGCGCTGGGCAGCGTTTTGCCGCTGCTGGTCCCGCCGCAGAAAGTCGGGACGCACCGGCGGGTTCATTTCGTTGTCGCCGGCATCTTTGGCGGTCTGGCCTTCTGGAACGGTGCAACGACCCAGACGCCGGTCCTGCTGGCCATCTTCCTTGGTGCGGTGGGTTACGAGCTCGTCCGCTCGCGCGGCTCGCCGCGCCCCGACCCGGCTCCCTGGCGGGCGTGGGCCCTGGCGGGAGCGTTGACGACGCTCGCGGCCAGCGCCTTCGAGTTCGCGCCCAATCATTTCTCCTGGTCGCTCGACGCGGTGAATCCGGTCCAAGCCCTCACCTGGTGGGGATTGGGCGAGGGGTTGCGGGCGGCGGGCATCTGCGCACGCGAGGGGCGACGAGCCTTCGGCTGGCGGGCGCTGACGCTCCTCGGCCTCGCCGGCATGGCGATCGCCGCCTGGCCCGTCGTCGGGATCTTGACCGACTCGGGCGGACTGCTGGCAACGGATTTCTACGCCCGCCAACTGGCCAACGATTACCACGGCGTCCTCGCCGCCAACCTGGGCGCGTGGCTCCGCCTTCCCGGCGGAAGCGGCCCCAAATGGGCAACCTTGTTGCCGGGCGTGCTCTGCCTGGTGCTGCTGGTGCGGATCTTCCTGCACAAGACTGACTGGGAAGCGCGGGGCCGCCTCGTCTTCGCCCTGCTGGCGGCCGTGTTCGTCGCGATCCTGGCGATTCACCAACTTCGTTGGTGGAACCTCTTCGATGTGCTCGCGTTGGCCGGCTTTGCCGCGCTGATGGGGGGGATCGAGGCCGATGCCGTCCGGTCCTGGATGGCGCCCGTGGCCGTGCTGCTGGTTCTGCCCGGCCTCTTCGTGGGCTTCCCGCCGGCGGTCACGGGCAACGCGGCAGACCACCTTTCGCGGGCGGACGCCCAGGAACTGATCGAGCGGGACTTCGCCTATTGGCTGAACCAACGCCGCGGTTTGGAGCCCGAAGTCCTGTTCTCGACGCCGGTCTTTTCGAGCGCGGCCGCCTTTTTCGGGGGATTCGACGTCGTCGATTCGGCTGACCACACGAACAAGATCGGTCTGCTGACCGCCATCCAGCTCGCCAGCGCGAACACGGGGGAGGAGATCTCCATCCTGGTGCACTCGCGCGGCATCACTCACGTGGCCCTGCCGCTCTGGGATGGTACCTTTGACGAGTTCGTGCGAATCGGCCTGGGCCTGCCGCCCGGCAAGCCCCTTCCACCCACCGCCTTTGTGGATGCCCTGCGCGCGTGGGCGATTCCGTCCTGGATGCGGCCGATGGAGTATGTGATTCCCAATACCTCCGGCTTCCGGGGCCTCGAGCTGAGAGTCTTCGCCGTTCAGACTGCGCAACCGCCGGACCTTCGCTTCAGCCGCCTGGCGGACTTCTTCCTCGAGAGCGGTCATCTGCGGGCGGCGCAGGCGGTGGCCGAAACCCTCAAGGCTTATCCCTACAGCGTGTCCGCGCTGGGCGCCATCGCCAACGTCCAACTCGCCCGTCACGACCGCGACGGTCTTGAAGTCACGCTGACAAGGTTGATCCCCTACCTTTCCCGAAGCTGGGCGCGCCGTCTGCCGGCGGACCGGCGCATCAGTCTCGCGGCCTTGTTCATTCAGACCAACCACGCCGACCTGGCCCGGCAACAGTTGACCGCCTGCATGCAGGCCCTCGATGCGAAGGCCGTCCGCGCACTCCCGACGGGGGCCATCGTGCAACTCGTGGCTCTCAGCCGGGTGCTGGGGGTTCCGTTTCCGACCCAAGGCCTGGAAGCGGCCGCTCTGAAACTCATTCCCCTGGATACCCGCGCCCGCCTGTTGCAACGGTAGCCCGGGAGCCCGGCCCAATCTTGCCGGCCGGCCGCGAACCCCGTGCCGCCCGCCGGAATCTACCGCGCCGCCACCGGTCCCAAAAAAGAAACGGTGCCGGAACTTGCGCTCCGGCACCGGTGTAGGCCAGGTCCCAAGCCTACGATATCTGAGATCTCAGAAGGTAAACGTATTGGTGAATTCCCAGTACTGGCCGTCCATGATCCGGAATTCCGCCGGGCTTCCGTTCGGCTCCACGGCGATCGGGACCAAATGCGCATTTTCGCCGACGTTGTGGAGGTTGAGCTGGCAGTGCCAGGTGATCTTGTTCGTCAGCTTGTGGGAATAGCCGATCCATAGGTCGACGTGCGAATCGGACGGACCCTTGAACGGCTTGTTGGCGTCGACCACTTGGGTCGTGGGGTTCAGCGCGTAACCGAGGATTTCGCCCTGCTCCCAGCGGTAGGCGGCGCCGACGTTCACTCCCCTGAGGGGGCCGTGGCTGAAGTTGTAATTCGTGACCGCGTTCGCGTGCCACGGCCGGATCTCGGCGGCCTGCGTGCCCGCTTCGGCCACCAGGTTCTGGTAGGGGCCATAGATGTTCTGATCAAACACGGTCTGCATCGTCGAACCGCCGGCCGACCAGAGGTGGATGTCGCCCGCGGCGCTGCTCCACAGCTTCTGCTCGTCGGTGATGACCTGGACCAGCGTCTTGTCCAGATTCTCGCGGGTGGCGCTGGTGCGCGCGGCGTTGATGGTGATGTTCCAGTTGTTGATCGGCTGGGCGTAGATCTCGAATTCGACGCCCTTCGAGACCGTGTCCACGGTCGCGCTCGGGGCAATGCCCCCGATCGTACCGCCCGTGCCCGACTGCAACGCGCCCGCTCCCTGGGTGACCGGGTTCCAGTTCGGCTGCGTGATGGCGTGGAGCCAATCACCCGACTGCATCGCGGAAACGCTGATCGGAAGTTGATAGGCGTTGTAGAAGCTCTGCGGCAACGAGTTGTCCGCGAACGCCTTGATCATGGCCATCTCAGACGCGTCGCTCGCCGCCTCCGCCGGGCCGCGGGGTTGGGCCCCGTAGGGCGTGCCGTCGTATTGCCAGGAGTAATCCCAGAACCACGGCATGCCCTGCACGCTGGTCCCGTTGATGTCCTGGTTGGTCAGGCCGGCGTAAAGGACCTCGGCGTGCGCGGCGGCCCAGGCGGGCAGCAGGTACAGCAGGTACGAGTTGCTGCCGAGTTGGTTGCCGGTGAGGTCGGCGTTCTTGACCGTGGTCTTGTACCAGTCGACTTTGAATGACACCCGGTTGTGGAGCGCCGAGAGCACGACGCCGTATTCCTGGGTCTTGCCGGTGGCGTTCGGAATGGTGTTGCCGAAGAAATCCTTGCGGATGGTCTGCGCCTGGAAGTTGTTGCTGGTGTCGTAGAACAGGCTGATGTCGGTGCCCTTCGGCAGAAACTTCTTCACCATCTCCGGCGCGTGCAGCACGACCGACCAGGTGCGGCTGTCCTCCTGATCGACGGCCTGCACCGGACCCGAGTTATAGTTGAACGGGTCGACGAGGCTCTGGTTGACATCGAGATACGGGGCGGATGCGGCCTGCAGTGACACCCGGTCGCGCCGCCAGCCAAACGAAGGCACCAGGTCGCCGCCAAACAGGTACCCCTGCCAGGTCAGGGCGTCCGACGTCACGATGCTCGTGTGCTTGTCGCCGTTGAAATACAGCTGATTCCTCTGGCCGTT
>JBJKRV010000192.1:0-5125 GCA_046704465.1 Opitutaceae bacterium
AAGCAGCTGCGCGCCAACTACCCCAAGACCGAGGCGGCGGCCTATTCGTTTGTGGTGGAGGCCGACTATTTCGCGAAGCGGGGCGACATCGTGACGGCCCAGAGCCTCTTCACCAACCTGGCGGACCTCTATCCCAAGAGTCGATACGCGCCGTTCGCGCTTTACGAAGCCGCCATCAACTCCGAGCTGCTCGGCCAGGACAAGGCCTACGAGTACGCGGACAAGCTGCTCGAACGCCTCGTCACCACCTACCCGAACGACGACCTGGTGTTCTATGCGCGCCTCAAGGAAGGGGACGTGCTGCGCAAGCTCAACCAGTTTGCCGCGGCCCAGCGCGTCTACGAGCTGTTGATCAACGATCCGGTCCTCTCGCAGAACCCGGACGTACTCCTGGCCCAAATGGACCTCGCCGACTGCTATTATGCGCAGGCGGCGACGGACCCCACGCAGTGGGAAAATGCGGATGCCATCTACGAACGCCTGCAGGATTATCCGACCGCACCGGAGGATCTGCGCGTCGAGGCCGGCTTCAAGCATGGCTACACCCAGCTCAAGCGGAACAATCCGAACCGCGCCGAGGGGACGTGGTGGTTCGTGACCAACACCTTCCTGCTCGATCCGGCGCAGGCGGCGCAACTGGGGGCCAAGGGCCGGTATTGGATGGCCCGCATTCTGTTTGAGCTGGGAGATCTTTACCAGCGCGAGAAGAAGCTCGACCAGGCCCGCGGCGCCTATGAGCTCGTGCTGCGGGAAAAACTGCCGGGAGAGGCCGTGGCCGAGCAGCGCCTGGCGCGGCTCAAAGCGGCGGGCGACGGAGGAAAGACGCCATGAGCCACGGATCGAGGACGGGCGTGTTTGACGTTTACGCTGGGAGCGGATTCTGGGAAAGGTTGGCGGAACCATGACGGGATTTGACTTCAGTCTGTTCTTCGACGGCGGGCCGATGATGTGGGTGCTGCTGGCGATGAGCCTGGTCGGGGCGCTGCTGTTCCTCGAGCGGCTGCTGTACCTGCACCGGGGCCAGATCCGGTCGACGGCGTTTGTGATCGGCATCAAGAACATCCTGGCCAAGCGCCGGCTGCTGGAGGCGCTCACCGTGTGCGAGGAGACGCCGGGGCCGGTGGCGGCCGTGGTGAAGTCGGCGCTGCTGCACGCCGGCGACGAGGAGCAGAAGATGCGCCTGGCGGTGCAGGAGGCCGCGTTGGTGGAGATTCCGGTGCTGGAGCGACGTCTGGGATCGATCGCGGCCATCGCGCAGGTGGCGCCGCTGGTCGGGCTACTCGGCACGCTGCTGGGCATGATCACCACCTTTCACGCCTTCATGCAGGGCGGCAGCTATGCCACGGCCAGCGCGCTGGCCAGCGGCATGTGCCAGGCGTTGCTGAGCACGGCGGGCGGCCTGGTGGTGGCCATTCCCGGGCATCTGGCCTATCATTTTCTCAGCGGACGGGTGCGGGCGATCGTGCGCGATGTGGAGTGGGCGGGCAACGAGATCATGCGGTATCTCCTGGTGGAGTACCGGAGTCTGGCCGAAAACGGCAACGGCGTGCCGGCCCTGTCGGAGGAAAGCCGGTCATGATCACGCGTCCGCTGGATCTGGCCTCGCGTCTGCGGCCGCCGCCGCGAAATTTCGACGCCGTCTTCCTGATCAACGGCGCGCTGATCGTGCTGTTCTTTTTCATCTTCGGGTCGCGGTTCGTGCTCGCGCCGGGCCTGGGCCTGAATTTCAAGCTGCCGGAGATGGCGGGCGCGGTCGAAGGCGCGGCGTCGGCGCCGGTGGTGATCAGCGTGCCGCGCACGAACATGGTGCTCGTGGAGGACGGCATGCTCAACTATGCGCAGCTGCGTGTCTGGCTGCGGCAGCGGGCGCATGGCCAGAAGGGGCTGACACTGCTGGTGCGGGCGGACCGCAGCGTGCCGCTTCAGGACATCGGTGCGATCTCGGAGATGGCGGTCCCGGCCGGATTCACCGGAGGCGTGCAGGTGGCCATGGAGGCACCGCGGCGCGGGGCCGGCGGCGGCGCCCAGTGAGCTGGATGGGGGCGCGGACATGTCGACTGGAATGGAGCGGCGTTGGGCCGTGTGGTGGGTGGCGGCCGTTGCCGTGGTCTTCGTGGTGGCCGCAGTCGTGGTGCTGTTGCGCCCGCCAGGGGAGGAAAGCCCGGCTTTGGCCAAGCGACCGGCCTCGCCGCAGCGGCCGGCGGTTTCGAAGGTGGATCTTGCGCGGCTGGACGAAGGGCCGGCGGGCCGCCTGCTGCGCGAGCAGGCGACCATCTTCGATCCGACCCCGCTGTTCCTGCCAACCCGGTGGAATGCCGGCCAACAGCCGCTTCCAGCCAATGTTGTGCATCAGCCCTGGCAGGTGTTTTCGCCCTTCAAGTTCAAACCGGAGTTCAGCGACGAGGACTTGAAGCTGCCGATTCACTCCACGCAGGCGGTGCCGCAGAGTCCCTTGGATCTCCTGAGACAGCCGTCGCACGATCCTTTCGTTGGCTTCGACCGCCGCGATGAGAAACTGGTCCCCCTGCCGCCCAGGTACGGCCTGGCGCAGGTGTGGCGCTTGTCGGACGGGAGGCTTGAACTGTCGCAACCGATTGACAAACAGATATTAAAGGGAGAAAAACAGATTGAATGGCGACCGATCCAGTTCTTGGTGGTTGTGACTGTGACCGGGTTCTTGGGGCGCCCGGTTCTGATGGATTCGGACGGGACCGGAGGCGGAGCGAATGCCGAGGAAATTGAGTCATTCCTGCGCGATTATCTGGTCGAGAACCTGCATCTTGGCGCGCGCCTGCAGCCTGGTGTTTACCGGGTTGAGATGGGGCCCTGATTGATCGGTTCTTCCCGAGGGACAAGCGGGGGCGCACGAGCTTTCCGGCACCTCCGAAAAGCGCCGAGAAGGAAATGTGAAAAGATTACAGTTGACGGCCAAAATTCGGTTGTTCACGTTCAACCCTTCTTTCCATCGCTGGCCTAGCCTTGGTCTGCCCAGATAGCTCAGTCGGCAGAGCACGTCCTTGGTAAGGACGGGGTCACCGGTTCAAATCCGGTTCTGGGCTCCAGGTCACCGTCGGCGCCTTCTGCGACGTTAAAATCAGGGGTCAATCCATCTAACCCAAAAGTCTCATCCACATGGCTAAAGGAGTATTCGAGCGCACGAAACCGCACGTGAACGTCGGCACCATCGGCCACATTGACCATGGCAAGACGACGCTGACGGCCGCGATTCTGGAAGTCCAGGCGAAGAAGGGCTTCGCCGAGGTTAAGTCATATGCCGACATCGCGAAGGGCGGCACCGTGCGGGATGCCACGAAGACGGTCACGATCGCCGTCTCCCACGTGGAATACCAGACGGACAAGCGCCACTACGCGCATGTCGACTGCCCCGGCCACGCCGACTACGTGAAGAACATGATCACAGGAGCGGCGCAGATGGACGGCGCCATTCTTGTCGTCAGCGCGGCCGACGGGCCGATGCCCCAGACGCGTGAGCACATCCTGCTCGCCCGCCAGGTCGGCGTGCCGAAGATTGTCGTTTTCCTCAACAAGGTCGACCTGCTGGAAGACAAGGATCTGCTCGACCTCGTGGAGATGGAGATCCGCGAGTTGTTGACGAAGTACCAGTTCGACGGCGACAAGGCCATCATCGTGCGTGGCTCGGCCACGGCGGCGCTGGCGAACAAGCCCGAGGGCGTCGCGGCAATCGATGCGCTGATGAACGCGCTCGACACCGAGATTCCGGAGCCGGTGCGCGAGATCGACAAGCCATTCCTGATGTCGGTCGAGGATGTGTTCTCGATCACAGGCCGCGGCACGGTGGCCACCGGGCGCATTGAGCGCGGTCAGTGCAAGGTGGGCGACACCGTGGAGGTCGTCGGCCTGCGCGACACCTCGTCCACCGTGATCACGGGCGTGGAGATGTTCCGCAAGATGCTCGACCACGGGCAGGCGGGCGACAACGTCGGCGTGCTGCTGCGCGGCGTGGAAAAGGACGGGATCGAGCGCGGCCAGGTTATCGCCGCTCCGAAATCGATCACTCCGCACACGAAGGCCAAGGCCGAGATCTACGTGCTCAGCAAGGAGGAGGGCGGCCGCCACACGCCGTTCTTCAACGGCTACCGGCCCCAGTTCTACTTCCGCACCACGGACGTGACGGGCGTCATCCAGCTGCCCCAGGGGGTGGAGATGATCATGCCGGGTGACAACATCAACATCACGATCGAACTGATTTCCGCGATCGCCATGGAGAAATTCCAGAAGTTCGCGGTGCGAGAGGGCGGCCGGACCATTGGCTCGGGCCGTATCACGGAGATCCTCGAATAACCTCTTCCCCAAGGAGTACGATATGGATCGGGGCCGCGCGGGAAGCCCCGATTCCGTCGTCGGAAAGCAATCATCACGGAGGGCAGTAGCTCAATTGGTAGAGCAACGGTCTCCAAAACCGTCGGTTAGGGGTTCGAGTCCCTTCTGCCCTGCCAAGTCCGACCATTTCGCATGAAAAATCCGTTTCAATCCGTTCGCATTTTTGTGGGTGAGATGGTCACCGAGCTGCAGAAGGCATCGTGGCCCACCAAGAGGGAATTGTGGGATTCGACCGTGGTGGTGATCATCGCCGCCCTGCTCCTGGGACTGTTTTGCAGCATCTCCGATTTCTCGCTGGCCAATTTCGTGGACCTCTTCACGAAGCTCGTCAGCTGAGCCGCGCCATCATGCCGCCTCCCGCCTCCGCGCCGCCCGGCGCCCAGTGGTTCGCCCTGCACACGCTTTCGGGTCAGGAACCGAAGGTCAAAACGTACATCGAGAAGTTCAAGGCCGCCGAGGAGCTCGATGATTTCATCTTCGAGGTCCTGCTGCCGACGGAGACCGTTTCGGAGGTCAAGGGGGGCAAGAAATCCAGCAAGGTCCGCAAGCTCTATCCGGGTTACGTCTTCATTCAGATGCGGCTGTACGACGAGGAAGGCCGGCTGATGAACAAGCCCTGGTACTTCGTGAAGGAGGCCGCGGGCGTGATCGGATTCGTGGGCGGGGACCGGCCGGCCGCGCTGCGCCAGGAGGAGATCGACGAGATCCGTTCGCGGGTCGAGGCAGCCACCGGCAAGGAAGTGCCGAAGGTGCAGTACGAGGT
>JBJKRV010000193.1:0-6198 GCA_046704465.1 Opitutaceae bacterium
ACAACAACCTGGGCGTGTTCCGCCTGTCCGAGGGCGGCGCCGGCGACGCCCAGATGCTGTTCGATCGCGCGCTGGCGGCGGATCCAACCGCCGCGTTCGTCTGGACGAACAAGGGAACGGCCCTGCGCATGGCGGGAGATCTGGCGGGCGCCGAGCGCTGCCTGAAACGCGCCCTGCAGGAGGATCCGGCCGACCTTCCGGCCTTAAGCGGCCTCGCGTACGTTTACGAGCAGACGGGTCGCGGCAAGCTGGGCGCGAGGCTGGAAAGAAAAGTCGAGCGGTATCGGCTGAGAAATCCGTACTATCTGTGTCTGCTCGCGCGCGGGGAGGTCGACCGCGGCGAACTGCGGGCCGCGGAGCGGCATCTCCGTCGCGCCATCGCGATCAAGCCGGACGAACCCGAATTCTACGAGGTGCGCATCGTCGTCGCCCACGGCCTGGGGCGCACGGCGCAGGCGGAGCGCTGGGAAAAAAAACTGCAGACGCTGCGTGCGGCGGAAGCGGCGCGCGGGCGCCGACGCTGAACGCGCGCGCGAATGCTTGCCTTTCACCAACCGCGAATTACGATTTGGCCGTGCTCGTGGCCAAACGGTCACGACGTTTAGTAAGCCTCAATCCAAGGAGACGCGATGAAGAAGACGAAGCGCAAGGCCCCCGCCAAGAAGAAGAGCGCCAAGAAGTCCGCCCGCCGCAAACGCCGCTAGGTCGTCAGACCGAGCTGCGTTAGGATCCGGTCGACTGCCGCCGGGACCCTTGCGTAATCCTCGTCCGTCAGTGCGACGGCGCGGGGGCCTGTCTTTTCATGGAAAAGATGGAGCACGGGACCGGCGGCGTGCGCCGCGAACGCCAGCTGACAACCGCCGCCGAGCCGCCGCTGAAAGGCGCGCTCGAGGTTGAGCTGCCGCGACGTCGCCGCGTCGAGCGCGACCGCGAAGTGGGCTTCGTCCTCCGCGCGGCTTTGCAGCGCGATCGCTCCCTGGCCCACTGCCGGGACCATCTCTTCCACGTCGAGGGGATGGAATTCGAGGCCGGGCCAGCCGGCGATGCCCAGGCGCCTCAGGCCCGCCGCGGCCAGAATGGTGGCGTCGGCCGCGCCGGCCGCGACTTTCTTCAGGCGGGTATCGACGTTGCCGCGGATCTCGGTGAATGACGCGTCGGGAAATTTCCGGGCGATCTGCAGGCGGCGCCGCGGGCTGCCGGTGGCAATGCTCGCAGGGGTCGTCGTTCCCGCGCGCACGACGAGCACGTCCCGCGGATCCTCGCGCGGGAGATAGCCCGCGATCACGAGGCCGGCCGAAATCTCGCCCGGGAGGTCCTTGGAACTGTGCACGGCCGCCTGGGCCTCGCCGCCGAGCAACGCCTGCTCCAGTTCGGCGGTGAACAGACCCTTGCCCCCCTGCTTCTCCAGCGACCACTCGCGCTTCCGGTCGCCGGTCGTGACGACCTTGAGCAGTTCGCAGATGGCGCCGGGGTAATGGCTCCGCAGGCACGCGGCCGCCAACTCCGCCTGGGCCAGGGCCAGCGGGCTCTTGCGGGTGGCGAGGATGATTCTCTGCACGGCGGCGGATGGCGCGCGGCGGGCGGGATCGCGAAAGTCTCGCGGTCCGTTTCCTCCGGCTCGCGACAATTTCAGTAGGACGCCTGGACGCCCTTGATGTTTTTCTTCGACATCCAGGGCATCATGCCACGGAGGCGCTGCCCCACCTTCTCGATCGGGTGTTGGGTGCCGGCGTTCAACAGCCGCTTGTAGTTCTTCAGTCCGCCCTGGTACTCCTTCACCCATTCGCGGGTGAACTGGCCCGACTGGATTTCCTTCAGGATCTTCTTCATTTCCGCCCGGGTCCGCCGGTCGATGATCCGCGGCCCGCGGGTGATGTCGCCGTACTTGGCGGTTTCCGAGACCGAGAAGCGCATGCCGGCGATGCCGCTCTCATACATCAGGTCGCAGATCAGCTTCAGCTCGTGGAGGCACTCGAAGTAGGCCATCTCCGGCTGGTAGCCGGCGGCCACCAGCGTCTCGAAGCCCGCCTGCACCAGCGCGCTCGCCCCGCCGCAGAGCACCACCTGTTCGCCGAACAGATCGGTCTCGGCCTCCTCCTTGAACGTCGTCTGCAGCACCCCGGCCCGGGTCGAGCCGATGCCCTTGGTCCACGCCAGCGCCAGTTTCTTGGCCCGGCGGGACTTGTCCTGGAACACGGCGATCAGCGACGGCATCCCCTTGCCCTCCGTGTAGAGGCGCCGGACCATGTGTCCCGGTCCCTTCGGCGCCACCATGATCACGTCGATGTTCTTCGGCGGCTTGATCAGGCCGAAGTGGATGCTCAGGCCGTGGGAAAACAGCAGGCATTTGCCCGGCGCGAGATTCGGGGCGATGTCCTTCTCGTAGACCGCCGCCTGCTTCATGTCGGGCAGACCGACCATGATCACATCGGCGCGGCGCACGGCCTCGGCGGTGTCGAACACCTCGAATCCGTGCTGCTGTGCGACTTCGCGGGACTTGGAGCCGGGATACAGGCCGATGATGACCTTGCAGCCGCTGTCCCGAAGATTCAGGGCGTGGGCATGGCCTTGGGAGCCGTAGCCGAGCACGGCGAGGGTTTTGTTCGCGAACACGCCGAGGTCGGCGTCCTTGTCGGTGTATACTTTGGCGGGCATGGGAGGAATGAGGAGTGAGAGTGAGGGTGAAAGTGAAAGCCAGGGCGAAGGCGCGCGGTAGCGGGGCGTGAGTGTGCCGGGGAGCGGAGGTCCGCCGCCCGGTTCAGCCGGTCGGGCGTTTGAGGGCGAGCTGTCCGGTGCGGGCCAGTTCGAGGATGCCGAACGGCTGCACCAGGCCGAGGAAGGCGCCCACCTTTCCCTCGTCGCCGGTGGCCTCGACGATCACGTCCTTGTGGCCGACGCTGACGATCTTGGCCCGGAAGATGTCGCAGATCTGCATGATTTCCGGGCGCGTCTTGCCGTCCGCCTTCACCTTCACCAGCACGAGTTCCCGGCTCACCGCCTGTCCTTCCTTGAAATCGATGATGTCGACAACGTTGACGAGCTTGCGGAGCTGCTTGATGCAAAGATCCAGGGCGGAGTCGTCGCCTTTCAGGACCACCGTCATGCGCGAGAGCATGGGATCGTGGGTGGGGGCGACGTTGAGCGTGTCGATGTTGAAACCGCGTCCGGAAAACATGCCGGCGATGCGGGCCAGCACGCCAAACCGGTTTTCGACGAGGACGGAGATCGTGTGGCGGTGCATTAGAAAAGGGATAGCATGGGACGGATTCACCGCCGCGCGCAAGGCCGGGCTTCAATTCCGATCCGATCCCGGATCAGGTGCGTTCAGCCCTGGCAGGTCCCGGATTTGAGGCCGGGCCGGGGGGAACGCCGCTTGCGCCCGTCGGGCTACGGCGGGCAGCCATCCGATTCGGATGGCTGGTGGACGGCGAGGGACTCGAACCCCCGACCTCCTCGGTGTAAACGAGATGCTCTAACCACTGAGCTAGCCGTCCGGAGACGGGGATCGAGAAAAGCAGGCGCGCCGCGGCGGAACAAGGAATTATTCGGGCGGCCGTCCGGCGCAGGTCAGACGCCGGCCAGCGCCGCCTTGGGCTTGAGCAGTCCGTCGCGGTGCATCAGCTCGGCAATCTGGATGGAATTGAGCGCGGCTCCCTTCCACAGATTGTCGCCGCTCACCCAGAACGCGAGGCCGTTGTCCAGCGCGGTGTCGAGGCGCAGGCGCCCCACTCCGCAGCGCACCTTCTGGCTGAAATCGAGGGGGGTCGGATAGCGGCTCTGCGCCGGCTCATCGACCAGCTCCGCTCCGGGAAAGGCCGCGATGGCGGCTCGTGCCGCCGCCACGTCAACGGGACGTTCGAACTCGGCGTTGACCGCCACCGAATGCGCGCGCACCACCGGCACCCGCACGCAGGTGGAGGAGACCCGCAGGGCCGGCAGGTCCAGGATCTTCCGGCTCTCCGCCGCCATCTTGGTCTCCTCGCCGGTGTAGCCGCTGGCCCCGAAGGTGTCGACCTGCGGGATGACGTTGAAGGCGATCTGGTACGGATAGACCTGGCGCACGAGCGGCTCGCCGCGGGCCCATGCCTGCGTCTGCTGGTCGAGTTCGTGCACCGCTTCCTTGCCCGTGCCGGAGACCGACTGGTACGTGGCCGCAAAATAACGCTTCAACCCGAAGGCGCGGTGGAGCGGAAACAGGCCCATCAACGCCACCGCCGTCGAGCAGTTCGGGCTCGCAATGATGCCCTGGTGCCGCCGGATCGCATCCGGATTGATTTCCGGCACGACCAGCGGCACGGCCGGGTCCATGCGGAAGGCCGAACTCTTGTCGAGCACCAGGCAACCCGCCTTGACCGCCGCCGGCGCCAGCGCCCGCGTGACCGACCCGCCGGCGCTGAAAAACGCCACGTCGAGGTCGCCAAAGATCGCCGGCGTCGCCTCCGCCACCGCAAATTTCCGGCCGGCACGCTCCACGACCTTCCCCGCCGACCGGGCTGAGGCGAACAGCTTCAGCTCCGCCATCGGGAAGTTGCGCTCCAGCAGCAACCGAAACAACTCTTGACCGACTGCTCCGGTGGCGCCGACGATGCCGACTCTGTATTGATGGTGGTTCACGGTGATCGCTCCGACGAAACAGGTCATGCAAAAGTGCGCCGAGCTGGGAATCAAGCCCGCAAACCAGCTCCTGGCGGTGCACGTGGGCACCCAGACGATGCAGTTTTACCGCGGCCACGACCTCATCCGGGCCTTCGTCGTTTCCACGTCGTTGCGGGCGCCGTCCAACGTCAAAGGCTCGCTGGGCACGCCACTTGGGCTGCACGCGATCGCCGAAAAGATCGGCCACGGGCAGCCGCCGGGCATGGTGTTCACCGGCAGGATCCCGACGGGGCGCCACTTCAACGAGCTGAGCGAGGAGGAGAACCGCGGCAACCTGATCACCACCCGCATCTTGTGGCTGAGAGGCCTCGAACCGGGAGTGAACCAGGGCGGCGACGTCGACTCCCATGACCGCTACATTTACCTCCACGGCACGAATCACGAGGACCGGCTCGGCGGGCCGATGAGCGCCGGCTGCGTGTTGATGCGCAATCTGGACGTCGTGGAGTTGTTTGAGGACATCCGCGTCGGCGATCTCGTCTGGATCTCCGAATAGCGCGGTCCGGCTTGGTCGGATTCAAGGCAGGCGGCGTTCAGGCCGCCGGGTTCGGATGGTGGTGGCGGGAGGCGTCAATGTCCGCGGTGGAACTTCAGTTGCCGTTCAGCGCGCGGCTGGTCCCCCGGACTGCATTCCGGCACCGCCGGACGACGCCTCCGGCTCCAGGCGGCAGATGCGCGACTGAAAGCCGCGCTCGAACACGTGCACCGCCACCGGCACCAGCACGAAATCGTGCTGCTTTGCGTACCTGGCCATTTCGTCGTGCAGGGGCACCCAGCGGCGGGTCTCCGGATCGCGCCGATAGATTCCCAGCACGAGGATTTTCCGGTAGGCGTCGTCGTGGCACAGAAAGTCGAAATAACCGGGCACCTCGTGGGCGAAGGCCACCGGAACCGACGGCCGCTCCTGGCAGAGGAACGGCAGCGCGGACGGCGCGATGACCAGCGTGTTGGCGTCTCCATGGGCGAGCGTGTAGTGCACGGCCCATCGGGCCTCGCGGCTGCTCGCCAGGCTGTCGGTTGCGTAATGGCGGGCCTCGACCGGCACGGCCCAGGCCAGGATGAACAGCGCCGCCAGGCCCTGGGCGAGGCGCCGGCTCCGCAGCGTGGTCAGCGTCCGGCTCGCGACCAGCAGGATCGCCATCAGCGCGACCGCCTGCAAAGGGAACGACAGCCGCGCCGCCACGGGATCCGTCAACTGCCCCCAGAAATAGAACAGCACCAGCCCCGTGAAACCCGCGGCAAAGGCGCCGAAGCCGAGCACGGCGAGCAGCGGGTCGCCGTCGCGCACCAGCGACGGCAGCGTCCGGACCCCTTTCACAGCGCACAGCAGGAGCGCGGCGGCGCCGAGCCAGGCGAGCAGCGGTGAATTGGTGTAGTGCCCGCTCCAGTTGAAGAAATAGACGCAGGCGTCGCGCAGGTTGCGGTGGAAATACTGGATCCCAAAGGCCGGCTCGCCGCGCGCCGTGCTTTCGAAGAAGGCGGGCGTGCGCAGGAACACCAGGTCGATCAGGACCGGCGTCACCAGCAGCAGCGGAGCAAGGG
>JBJKRV010000194.1:0-6398 GCA_046704465.1 Opitutaceae bacterium
TGCCCTGCCGGCGCGTGTGCGGGCCGCTGCCTTCGCGAGTATTCTCTCCCGTGAATCCGGGAGCGGCCCAGCCAGGCATGAAGAACAAGAAACCCAGACTTTATCTGCACCGATCCGCGGACCGGCCCGCGGCCGTGGCCCGCAGTTACGATCCGAAGTTCCGCGTCACCCCCGGCTACCGGGCGGAGCTGCCCGACATGATGGAGGCGGTCGGGGCGGTGCAGGGCTCCAACGTGCCGCTGCAACAGGTGGGCGTGTCCAACTTCAAGCTGCCCCTGCGGTACCGCACGCGGCGCGGCGACGAGGTGACTTTGGAGACCAGCGTGACCGGGACGGTGTCGCTGGAGGCCGATCTGAAGGGGATCAACATGAGCCGGATCGTGCGCTCGTTCTACGACCACCGCGACGGCGTGTTCACGCTGGAGTGGCTGGGCCGCATCCTGCGCACCTACCTGCGGCGTATCGGCAGCCAGGAGGCCCGCCTGAAGCTCGCATTCTCCTATCCGATGCGCCAGCGCAGCCTCCGCAGCGGACTCGAAGGCTGGCAGTACTACCGCGTGGCGCTGGAGGGCGTGCTCACGCGGACCGGCCGGTACCGCCGCTTCATGCATTTTGATTTTGTCTATTCGTCGGCCTGCCCCTGCTCGGCGGAACTGGCGGAGCACGCCCGCGATCGGCGCGGCGTCTATTCGATCCCCCACTCGCAGCGCAGCAAGGCGCGGGTGAGCGTGGAGATCGCCGATGGCCGGAAGCTCGCCATCGAGGATCTGCAGGCGCACTGCGCCAACGCGCTCAAGACCGAGACGCAGGTAATGGTGCGCCGCGAGGACGAGCAGGCGTTCGCCGAACTCAACGGCGCCTATTTCAAATTCGTCGAGGACGCGGCCCGGTTGCTGCACGGCGAGCTCGACCGGGACCGGCGCATCCGCGACTTCCAGGTCGCCTGCGCCCACCTCGAATCCCTGCACTCGCACGATGCCGTGAGCGTCATCTGCAAGGGCGTGCCGGGTGGCTTCACCGCGGACTTCATGGATTTCACCTCGCTGGTGTGCTGAGGCGGGGGATCGGTCGGACGGTCTGACAGTGGGACGGTCGGACGGTGAGCGCGGGCCAAGAGCCAAGCGCAAAGGGCGGGACAGCCGCGCGGCGGGCCTTGCGTCCGATGATCGCCGATCGCAACGCACCAATCGCCCGCAATTCCCTTCGCGACGGCGTCGGAGCGCGGGCGCCATCCGCCACGAGAACCCGGTCGGCGGATTCGAAGCCGCCATTGACGGCTCACGGGTGGAGCCCGACCTCCGGGCGGGCTCGGGCGGCCGCGTCCGGCGAGCCTCCGGGTCGGTCAGACCTTGGCCGATTCCTTGGCGCCCAGTTGCTCGGCGAGCGAGATTTTGCCGCCGCCGTGACGGCGCTTGAGGACCTTCTGGAAGAAGAGGTTGTTCGGAACCTGCATGACGCATCCGTCGTCGGTGCGCAGGGTCGTGTAGATGAGATTCAAATCGACCACCTGGCCCTTCACGGCTTCGCCGGCGAATTCGACCAGGTCGCCGACGGCAAAAGGACGGAAGATGAGAATGATGAGGGTGCAGAGCGTGTTGCTCAGCACGCTCCAGACGGCGACGAAGCCGATGGCGACCATGCCGAGCAGGGTGGCCAGCATGGCCCAGAGGCCGCCCAGGCTGAAGCCAAAGACATCGAGCAGCAGCACGATGGCCGCGGCCGCCACCAGCCAGCGAACGAGGCGGCGGAATGGCCCGATCGTGTCATAGGTCAGGCTGGTCTTGTCGGCGAGCAGGGTCAGGGCGCGGTTGAGCACGAAGCTGACGATGATGGCCCCGATGACGACGGCGGCGGCGGCCGGAAGCGCATCGATGATGTGCGGAAGGAGGGCGGCGATATGATCGACTGGGTTCATGACCTCATGGATTTATGATTGTGGTGGCGTGGTTGAGTCGTATTCGGGCGTGGCGCCGCGCCGGGAGGCGACCCATTCGCCGAGGCGACAGGCGCGGGCAAGGACCTGGTGATCCACAATCTGTTCACCAAGCAGTGAGATCACAAGTGACGCCAGGAAGGCGTCGCCGGATCCGACGGTGTCAGCGACGGTGACGGGCCGGCCCGCCTCCCAGGTCCAGCGGCCGGCGCGCAAGAGACCGGCCCCGCGGGCTCCGGCGGTCACACAGACCAGTGCGCAGCCGGTCGAGTCCGCGAGGGCGCGGGCGCAGGCTTCCTCACCGTTGGCGCCCTCGGCGAGCCGGGCCGCCTCCTCGGCGTTGAGCTTGAGCGCCGAGGCGCGGCGGGCGAGGGAGCGCACGAGTTCAAGGTCGTCGAACGGCGGGCGGAGATTGACATCGAACACCGCCAGTGCCCCGGAGGGCAGCACGGCGAGCAGCCGCTCGAGGGCGGCGCGGTTGTAGGCCGACCGTTGCGCCAGGGATCCGAAGACAAGGGCCCGGGCCCCGACCGCCAGGCGGACCACGTCCTCGGTCACGTCGATCTGGTCCCAGGCGACGCTGGGGGCGATCTCGTAGCGGGCGTCACCCGAGGATTCGAGCGCGGCGCGCACGTAGCCGGTGGGCAGGCCGGTGTGGCGCCCGATGCTGTCGAGCGGCAGGCCCCAGTGCTGGAGCCGCCGGAGCAGCTCCTCGCCGAGCAGGTCGCGCCCGATGGCCGAGACGACGTGGGCCTGCGCGCCCAGGCGGTGCAGGTGGTAGCCGACGTTGAAGGGAGCGCCGCCGGGAAAAAGCCCTTCCGGCAGGAAATCCCAGAGGATCTCGCCGAAGCAGAGGACTGCCGGGGCCGGCTCAGTCATGACTCACACGCTCCGGATCGGCCTCGACCTCCTGGCAGGCCTTGATGAACGAGGCGGCCGACCACGCCTGGTAGGCCTTGCCCATGGGCCGGCCGGTGACGCCGTGGGCCCATTCGTTGAACTCCCACTCGTGGTCGCGACCAAGCTGGTTGAGCCGGCCCAGCCGCACCAGCTCCCGGCAGGCGACGTCGTGAAATCCCAGGCGGTGGATGAAACGTACCCACAGGCCGCCGATGAAGGGCCAGATGCCGCCGTTGTGGTAGTGATGCGGCAGATTCAGCAGGTTGACCGTGTAGTAGGTGCGCCAGTCCGGGTCGCCGGCCTGCACCACCGGATAGAGGTTGGCGACCGGCCAAGGGTCGTTGACCCCCACGCCCCACATGAAGCGGAAGGCGACCTTCGCCCGCTCGACGTCGAGGAGGTTGACGAGGTAGGCGAGGATGTTGCCGAAGACATCGCAGCGCCAGCTGAACGAGTACGGCGTGATTTCGGCCAGGAGGTATTGCGAGTTGCCCAGGCCGAACTGCCGCTCGGAGAAGCGGTTCACCTGGTCGTCGGCGGCCGCGGGCAGGTTCGTGGTCGGCCAGAAGGTGTCGAGCACCCGGCTGCGGATGCGCTGCGACCAGCGCAGGTAGTCGGCAGCGCGCTCGAATTCCTCCTGGAACTCAAGCAGGCGGCCGAAGCAGACATTGGTGCGGAACCAGAGCACCTCGTCATAGAGGACGTTGTAGCTGCGGCCGAACAAGTCGGTCCAGTCGCCGGCCTCGGGGATCTCCAGCAGCCCGTCGTTGTTGCTGTCGTGGGCGCTGAGCCAGTTCATGATCGTCTGCAGCCGGGAGCTCTGGTCGCGCAGGAACTCCATGTCCCCGGTCTTTGTGACGTAATTGTAGAAGGCGATCAGGACCCACAAGCCGCTGTCGATCGAGCAGATGTTGCCCACCCCGCCGTAATCGGGCTGACCGTCGTCCAGGCGCACGTTGGCCGGGATCTGCCCGGAGGGCGAGGTGGCCTGCAGCAGGGTCTCCAATGTCCGGCGTTGGGCGGCCTGTATATCCGCGTCGTCCAATTCGAGAGAGTTGATGATCGTGATCGCGCCGTCGCGCGCCCAGACCGAGCGGTAGTTGATGTCCGTGCCGGTGACCTGGTTGTCGGGCAGCGAGCAGGCGGAAAAGCCCAGGGGCGTGATGTTCTTCTTGAGGGCGACGAGGGCCTGGTCGTAGGCGGTGTGGAGAAAGCGGCGCTCGTCCTCGCTCAGCGAGCCCAGGCGGGTGCCGGTGAAGAGCAGACGAAAGCCGGCGGCCATCCGCTCGGAGGGGATGGCCGATCCCAGCGCCGAGGGCACCCGGGCGATCACCCCGAAATGGAGCAGGCCGTCGAGCACGCCGTCGGCCAGCACGGCCTTGGCCGTGTAGACGGGAATGTCGACCGTGGCCTCAAACAGGTCGGGCTGCGCATTCTCGACGATGATGCCGCGCACTCCGGGCAGGCGGAACATGCTGCTGTCGTTGCCGGTGTCGCCGGCCACCAGGGTCTCGTCCAGGCCGATGCGCAACTTCGAGCACAGCCATTGCAGGGCGCCGGCCTTGGTCGCCGGCGGCGGCAGCAGGTCGATGTCGCGCTGGCTGGAATAGACCAGGCTGACGGTCAAGCCCGCGGCGGCGAGACGCTGCCGCAGTTCTGCCAGCTGTTCCGGCGTGGCGCGGTCCAGAAACCAGCTCGACTTGAACTCGTGCTGGAACTCGTCGGGCTGCCGGCGGATTCCGGGATAGGCCCCGGCGACGGCCTCGATGCTCTTGAGGTCCCAGCCTTCGGACAGAAACTGATAGAAGTCGGCCAGGAAGCGATCGGCGCGGGCGTCGTAGATCTGGGTGCCAACGCCGCCCAGGAAGAAGTCGGGCGCCGGCAGCACGCCCTCGGTGATGAACCGCCGCATGTCGTCGACGAGACGTCCGCTGTTGTAGACCAGCAGGGGGCGGCGGCGCGGCGGCAGCTTCTCCCAGGTGGTCTTGAAGCGGTGAGTCGCCTCGGGATTGCCGAGGAGGGTGCCATCGAGGTCGCTGCTGAAGAGTCGGATCGGTTTTGTGGCAGTTGAGGACATCAGTGCGTATTGGCTGCGGGGTCAGTCGCCGTCGTTCCACGGCTCATCCCATTCGTTGTCGGAGAGGGTGGCCCCGCCGGGTCGACCCTCGACGAGGCTGATCAATTGCTGGGCGATTCCGGTCCAGGTGAAGAGACTGCGGGCCTTGTGGGCGCCCATGCGGCTCAGCCGGGCCCAGAGGCGCGGGTGGCGCAGCGGCTTGAGCATCATCACCCCGAAGTCCTCGCGGTCGAAGGGATCGCCGTAAAGCGCGTGCCGGCCGAAGGCCACGGCGCGGTACAGGCCGCCGTGCGTGGTGATCACCACCGGCGTGCCGCAGGCCATGGCCTCGATTGCCGTCATGCCGAACGGTTCATAACGGCTGCTGAGCACGAAGATGTCCGCGGCCCGGTAGTAGTCGGCCAGGCGCGCCTCGGGGACGTAACCGGAAAAATGGACCCGCTGCTGCAGACCGAGCCGGTGGACGAGCCGCTTGAGGTCGGCGAGCAAATCGCGCTCGGAGGCGGTGAGCCGGACGCCGCCGACGGCCAGATGCAGCACGGCCTCGGGCTCGCGGCGGGCCGCAATCGTGAAGGCGCGGATCAGCAGGTCGTAGCCCTTGTTGCGCGCCAGCCGGCCCAGGGCGAGCACGACCTTGCCCTCGAACTTGAGGCGCCGCCGCAGCATCTGCCGGGTGGCTTCGCTGACGGGAAAGAAGCGGTTGTCGTCGTAACCCGGCGGGATCATGTGCACCTTCTCCTCGGCCGCCTGGTAGTCCTCCACCAGCATGTCGTACTGCGGCGGGGTGGTGGCCACGAGCAGCGAGCAGGCATTGTAGATCACGGTTTCGTGCCGGATGCGGTCGCTGAAGTTGTACTTCTGCTCGAAGAGATCGGCCTTGTCCGGGAAATCGGTCTCCATCTGGCGCTTCTTCCACAGGCCGAGCGAATGCGGCGTGTGCACGTGGGGCACGCCCAGCGCCTCGGACAGCCGCTGGCCGGCGACGCCGGCGTCCCAATAATGGCTGTTGATGAACTCGTAGGCGAAACCGTGGCGCTTGATGTAGCGCAGCGCATTCTCGCACCACTCCATCAGGTGCAGGTGCAGGTATTCCTTGGGAATGAAACCCGAACCGCCGCAGGGCGCGCGCACGACGCGTACCCGGGGATTGACGATGTCGATCTCGGGCTGGTCGGCGAAGCGACGCGTCCAGATGTCCACGTCGAAACCAAGCTGCGCGAGTTTCTTGGACAGCTCCAGCACGTACACCACCTGTCCGCCGGTGTCCGCGGCGCCGAGAGGCGGGACGGCCGCCACGTAACCATGGGTCGAAACCATGGCGATCCGCGGACGGGCAACGTCAAATTTTTTCGCAGCCATGAACTAACCCTCAGCCTCATGACAACATCATTCAAGCCCTAATCTCCCGCGGGCACTGGATCCCTCGAGTTGTCGTGCGAATCCGCCGACGCGATGACCGTTTCGTTGCGAACTGCAGCGCAGTCTTCC
>JBJKRV010000195.1:0-2585 GCA_046704465.1 Opitutaceae bacterium
GGTTATGGGTGGGACGAGGGCGTGAAGGAAGTGGTGGCGTCGCTTGAGCGGCGCCAAGGGGTGGAGGCGTTGACGGGCCGGCCGGCGGAGTGGTTTGCCGAGGCGCGGCACCTGGCGGATCTGGCCACGAGCAGCGACCGCGCCACGTTGAGCGCCGCCGCGCGCCAGGGCGGGCTCTCGCTGAGACTGACCGCCTGGCGCCGCCTGGGGGCCCTTGGCAACTGGCCCGACTCGTTGCGCGAGCTGGACACCGAGGGGGATATCGACACGCAACTGCGGGGGCTCGTGGAGCGGGACGTGAAGGACGGGCAGCGGCGAAGCGCGTTGCTGGCGGAGATCAGCCGGGAGCTCAAGGCGCGCTGGAACCGGGCGGCGCGGTGGGCGGCGCGCAATGAGGCCGACATGAGCGCCGTGTTCAGCCGGATGGGCCGGTTCGGTCTCGTCGCGGCCGACCTTACGGGCGCCGTGGCCTACAATTTCCGTCTGTGGCAATTGAAGCGCGCCGTCCGGACGGAGACCGACCTCGGGCAATTGAGCCGCCAACGGGACGAATTCGAGGCGGCGGTGCGCGGGATGCCGGAGGTGGCGGGGCAGGCCGAAGTGAAGGCGTTTCTGGACCAGATGAATCAGGTGGACCTGGCGGTGCAAGGCGTCCAACCACCGAGGCTCTCGCCGCAAACCGTCGGGTGGCACGAACAGCTGGTTAACGCCGGCCTGCAGTTGATCGCCACGTGGAACGGCAACGGGGTGAACGAGAAAATGACCTACATCCTCGTTCAGCCCGACGACAGCACGCCGCCGTTTTATCTGGCCAAGGACGCCGTCAGCGTCGGCGAATTCCTGGACCTGGTCGAGTCACGGCCCGCGGGCCGGCAGGTGCTGGCGGCGTTGCCGCAATGGACCCGCGCCACCACGCTCGACCAGCCGTGGGACAGGCCCATCGCCTGGCGGCCGGCATCCGCCTTTGAAGGCCTGGAACTGAACCCGACCTGGTTCTACCTGGCCGACGCGCAGGTGCAGGCACTGTTTGACGACACCGACCTGCGCAACCGGACGCCGGCGCTCAACCTGGCGGTGACCGAGAAGCCGACGCGGCTCAGTCCGCTGCAGGAGCTGCCGCCCGATGCGGCGCGCCTGTTTGTGGAAAAACTCCTCGGCGCCCGTCTGCCGCGACCGGAGGAATGGCTCGCGGTGGCCAAGCTGCTCCCGGCCGATCCCGCGGGGATTTTTCGCGGGCAACGCTTCGCGGAACTCTGGCGCTTCCTCGACGCCTACCGCGTGGGCGGACAGGCGGTGCGGTGGCGCCCGAACGACGGGGCGTTCCGGCCGCTGGTGGTGCCGCCGGGCGGCGGCCGGCGGACGCCGTTCCCGGATGACGGCAAGGCGCGCATCGATGCTGCCGGCCGCCTCTGGCCCGGGCCGGTCGATCAGGGGCCGACGACCGACGGCTTTGTCAACCTGACCGGCAATGTCTGGATCTATTTGTACGACGACTCGACGCGCCAATATTACGCGGCCGGCGGATCGGTGCTCGCGCCGCCGGGTCTGGATCTCACCAAGCCGTACAAGGTCGAGGCGTCGGGGCGGATCGGAGCCCGGAAGGTGACCGAGGGTTTCAGCGATGTCGGAATCCGGCCGGCCTTCGATGCGCCGCCCGGGATCCGGAAGCGATTCGAATTATTACGGCTTGTGCGCGAGCAACGGTATCTGACATTATGAACTGGTATGCAGCCCGCACCTGCGAACAATGCGGCCCTCGCTGAGCCCGCAGCCTGGGCGGCGTCGCTCGGAAATCGGCTCAAATACCTGCAGGCGAATTTGGCCGAGGAGACCGGCGAGAACCGTCAGGCCTATCTCGAGGAGGAACTGCGCCGGGCGCTTCAGGCCGTGCCGGCCAGCAAGCGCGGCGTCTACCTGGACGCGCTGGCCGAACGCTTCCCCACCTGGGAGCTCGCCACCGTGTCGGTGGCGCATCCGTCCGCGATCACCCAGCCGACTCCGGACGAGATCGTGAAGACCTTCCTGGAACTGGTGCCGCAGCTTTCGGGCGAGCAGCGGGAAACGGTGAAACAGAAGCTGGCGGCGGCGGGGCTGATCATCAGCACCGCGAATCCGCTCGAGGGCGAGGCGCTGGCCGACGTGCAGGCGAAGCTCAAACTCGGGCGCGACGACCCGGTTGATCCCCAGCGCCTGGGCAAGCTGTTTGCCGCGTTTGCCGAGGCGATGCTGACGCTCGACCAGCTCGCGTGGAACGTCTGGCGGAGCGCGGCCCCCAAGTCGCCCATCCGCCGCGACACGGCGCAGGGGGATTTGCGGATGCTCACGCGGCGCTCGCTCTCGGGCGACGCCGAGGCCTCGGCCGCCCAGGTGCAGAAACAGCTCGAGGCCACGCGCCAGCTGGTCGCGGGGCTCCTCGCCGGCCTCGGGCCGGCGGGTCGCAACTTTGCCCGGCGCTATCAGCAGCGCTATGCTCCCGACGCGGTGCGCGAGGCCGTGCGCGCCGAGGGCGGCGGCGGGATGTTCGCCAACCTTGAGGCCCGCTGCTGGAAGAAATACACCGACCTGGCGGCCGATCTCACCGACGC
>JBJKRV010000196.1:0-2503 GCA_046704465.1 Opitutaceae bacterium
TCTTCACCGCGGAGAGCGGGCAGCCGTTTACCCCTCTCATCAATCCGGACCCGGTCGGCGTGAACAGTGGAGACCCGTGGGCCTTTCCGGATGTCGTTCCCGGATGCAAAACGGTGAATCCCGGACAGATCCAATATTTGAACCTCAGCTGTTTCACCCTGCCAAGCGCTCCGGCCGCCATGGCCGCGCAGTGCGATCCCGCTTCCTGGCCGGGCGCCACGGCGCCACCCCCCTCGGGTCAGGTCTACTGCCAGAACCTGCTCGGAAATGAAGGGCGGAACAGCATCATCGGTCCGGGCTTTTACAATCTGGACTTCTCCGTATTCAAGAACAACTACATCCGGCAGGTGTCGGAAACCTTCAATATCCAGATGCGGGCGGAGTTCTTCAACGTGCTGAACCACGCCTCGTTCCTCTCACCCATCGATAACAGCACGCTCTTCGATACAACGGGCGCGCCCATCGGCGGCGCCGGCACCCTCGATCAGTTGCAGGTGCCGGCTCGCGAAATTAAGTTCGGCCTGAAGGTCATTTTATAGGCGGGGCTGAAGGGGACCCGATCGATCGTAAAGACAGAGACGGGATGACCTTGCCGCCGGGCGTGCCTCTTGAGTTCAGGCACGTCCGGCGGCTCCCTCTTTCAACATCCCAGGGAAGGTTGAATGGCGGTCGCGTTAGGAATAGAGCCGGTCGATCTTGGCCGCCAGAACGAAATCGCTCTCGGTGAGGCCGTCGATCTTGTGGGTCCAGATGGTGATTTCGGCTTTGCCCCAGGCCAGATAGATGTCCGGATGATGGCCCTGCTCCTCGGCGAGCGCGCCGACCTTGTCGACGAAGGACAGGGCGGCGCGGAAATCCGGGAAGGTGAAGCCGCGAGTGATGTGGTGTTCGTTGACGATTTTCCAGGTGGTGAGTTGCCGGCTAAGTTCTTCGAGCGCGGCGCCCTTGAGCGGCGGCACGCCCCCGCGGCAGGGTACACAGGTCTTTGCGGCTAAATCCGTCATGGTTGATCCCTCCTGTTGGCGCCCCATGCACGCGCCCCGCGCGTGGCGGAGAGCCTACCGGGCTGCCGGTTTCACGCCCGCGGGTTCGCGCGAGCGGGCCATTTCCTCGTCGACGTAGGCCGCGAAAAGCTGCCCGACTTTGATCGTGAGCGGACCGGAAACGGCGCGAATCCTGTGCCCGGCGATTTCTCTGGCGGCCAGGGCGTTGCGATTGGTGGACGTGAGAAAGACTTCGTCGGCGTCGTAGAGATCTTCGGGCCGCAGGACGGCTTCGCGCATCGGGACACCGGCCTTCGGGCAGATTTCTAGCAGCACCTCGCGCGTGATGCCCGCCAGGCAGCCGGAGTCGAGCGGCGGGGTGAGCACTTCGCCCGCGCGCACGGCGAAGATATTCGCGGCGGTGCATTCGGAGACTTCGCCGCGCTCGTTCAAGAGGACCACCTCGTCGAAGCCGCGCTGTTTCGCCTCGTAGAGATTCCAGACGTTGTTCAGCCAGGCGATCGTCTTGACGCCGGCCAGGGGAGAGGCGGCGTGCCGGCAATGTTCGCGCACGTCCAGACGAACGGGATCCTCGTAGCTCGGCACTGACGCCGTGGAGATCAGCACGTCGACTTCCGGCATCGCTTCGTCGCTGTGCCACAGGCCGGTGCGGTTGGCGATGAGGTAGATGCGGACGGCGCTTTCGAGCGCCTGGTTGCGCTGAATCACTTCGAGAACGTCGGCGTAGATCCGCTCCGGATCGAAGTCGAACGGAAGATGAATGCGCCGGGCGTCGCGCTGGAGCCGGCGCCAGTGGCGATCGAAAGCGAACGGCTGCCCGCCGAAGACGCGCAGCGTGGTGAACAGCCCCCAGCCGTTGATCAGACCTTCCTGTCCGGGGGAAAGCCGCGCCTGTTCGACCGGAAGGAGCCGGCCGTTGTGACAGACCAGATTATGGATCACTGGCGAACCTCGTCCCGAGCCGTCGGGGCCCGGAGAGAAAAGCATCCCAACAGGACGATCATATCTCAGCGAATGAACGGGTGCGAGAAGAAGCGAGCCTTGTGATTCAAAAAGTACTGATTGCACGACGCGTTTCCCCGAGGGCCTCGCCTGACGTCAAAAAGGGCGCTTTCAGCGGCCCATGGCGGTCGAAAATTTTGCGGAAGAAACGCGACGCGGTAGAATGACGTTTTTCACCGGCGGCGAGTAGATTCGTCCTGCACGGATCGCTGCCCAGGACAGTCCCTGCGGCCGTCCAGCATTTAGGGACCCACGGCCATGTGTAACTGTTCTTTCACATCGAAACGGAGTGGTATGTCGACCGGTACAGAGTCGGAAGAGGGCATAGCGGACGGTAGATGCGGCTGCGGCCGTGCGTTTGCCGGCCCCGGCCACCCTCGTCTGTCAGGGAGAAAGCCATGTTAGGCGCGCCGCTCGCGGCGGCATTGGCGTTCTCGCTGCAAATCCAGCCTCCCAATATTTTTGCTCCGGCGTCGGTGCCGGCCGACGAGATCTAT
>JBJKRV010000197.1:0-2999 GCA_046704465.1 Opitutaceae bacterium
GGTATGATGCGCACGCATTTCCGGCCGACGGTCGGGCCGGCCCATCTGCCGCAACCGTGATCACGCCGGAAACGCGGTGGCGAAAGCCGGACGACAGTCCGTTTGTTTCAACCGGATTTCGGCGCACAGGCTGGCGGCGGCCCCACCATCAAGTCCATGACTTCGGACGCAGAGATCGTCGGGGCCGGAGGCTCTGACGCGGCAGACCGATGGAAGAAGTCAAATCTCCAGAAAACGGCGGACCGGGTCGAGGTTGACGCAGGCGGCCAGGTGATCGGCCATCTGCGCGTAAACCGCCTGGCGCTGTTCCGCCCAGGGGACCGGGTGAGGGCGGAATCCTCGCAGGCCGGCGGCGTCCGCCACCCGCCGTCGCACCTCGGGCGCCTCGAACCATCCGTGCAGGTAGGTGCCCCAGACGTTTCCGCAGCGCACGCCTTCCGGGCGGCTCTGTCCGCCTTCGCTGACCAGATTCAGGCCTTCGACCGGCCCGACGGTCTCGGTCCGGGCCATGTGAATCTCGTAGGCGGTCCAACGGCGGCTCCCGGCTTCCACTGTCACCTGGCGGACCTGCTTCTCGGCGGCGAATTCCGTGCGCACGGGCAGCAGGCCGAGCCCGGCCTCGATGCCGGCATCGCCGGCGACCCCGGCCGGGTCGGCCAGGCGATGACCGAGCATCTGATACCCTCCGCAGACGCCCACGACGAGCACGCCGCGCCGGGCGGGGGCGCCGATCGCATCGGCGAGTCCGGTTTTCCGAAGCCAGCGGAGATCGGCCAGGGTGTTCTTGGAGCCGGGAAGAACGATTACCTGCGCGCCGGCGAGATCGTCCGCTGACGCGGTCCAGCGCAGCCGCACGCCCGGATCGGACCACCAGGGCTGGCAGTCGGTCAGGTTGGCGGCGTGGGGAAAACGGATCCAGGCGATCAACGCGCCCGTGCCGCGGTCCTCGTCGCCGGCCGCAAGCCCATCCTCCTCCTCGGGTTGCAGGTCCGGCCGAAACGGCACGGTCCCCAGCACGGACAAGCCGGGCGCGTGGGGTCGGAGCCATTGCTGCGGATCGGGGAAGAGCCGGGGATCGCCCCGAAAGCGGTTGATGATCGCACCCAGCCCCCGCGCGCGGTCGGCGGGCGGCAGGAGTTCCCAGGTGCCGGCCAGTTGGGCGTAGATTCCACCGCGGTCGATGTCGCCGACCAGCACCCACCGGCCGTCAAGGTGACGGATCGGCCGGAGATTCACCAGGTCACGGGCCATCAGGTTCAGTTCCACCGGGCTGCCCGCTCCCTCCACCACCAGCACGTCGCATCGTGTCCTCCAGAAATCCAGCGCCGCCTCGACCAGACTCCACCACCGGTCGAAGTCATGGTGATAGGTGAGCGCGGAGAAGTGCCCGCGGGCCTCGCCGTTGAGCACGACCTGAGCGCCGACGTCGCCGGTGGGCTTCAGGAGGATCGGATTCATGGCCGGATCGGGCTCCAATCCGCAGGCCTCGGCCTGCACCGCCTGCGCCCGGGCCATTTCCCGGCCGCCGGGCGTGGCCCACGCGTTGTTGGACATGTTCTGCGCCTTGAACGGCGCCACGCGAACGCCCGCGCGGTGCAACCAGGCGCAAAAGGCCGTCGCAATCCAGCTTTTGCCCACGCCCGAGGCCGTGCCGAGGATCGAGAGCGCTTTCATGGCGCATCCGCGGGATGCGGTTCAAAACTCGATGCCCGCCTGCGCTTTGATGCCGGCCTTGAACGGGTGCTTGATTTCCCGCATTTCGGTCACCAGGTCGGCGGCTTCGATCAATTCGACCGGCGCGCCGCGCCCCGTGATCACGACGTGTTTTCCCGGAACCCGGTCGCGCACGGCGGCCAGCACCTCGTCCACCGGCAGATAATCGTAGGCCAGCGCAATATTGAGCTCATCCAGCAGCAGGAAGCGCACCTTCGGATCGCGAAGGTACCCGCAGGCGATTTCCCAGCCCTCGCGGCAGCGCGCGACGTCGGCCGCCCGGTTCTGGGTGTCCCAGGTGAATCCGTCCCCGACCCGGTGCCACGACAGCAAGGGACCCCGCAGCTGGCGCTCGGTCGCGTTGTCCCCGGACTTGATGAACTGGATGACGGCGCAACGCCGGCGGTGCCCGAGCATTCGCACCAGCATGCCGAACGCCGCCGTGCTCTTGCCCTTGCCGTCGCCGGTGTGGACGATCAACAGGTCCTGCCTGCGGCTGGCCGCCTTGATCTTGGCGTGCATCTTGACCTGCAGCGCCTGCATGCGCCGCCGGTGCTCGGCTTCGGTCGGGGTGGAGGAGGATGGGACGGGTGAGGACGGATTCATGGCAATTTGGAGACCAAACCGGGGGCGACGTCGGCCCGGACGCCGAAGTCAGACCGTGGTTTTCCCGCAGTCAACACGGCGTCCGGCGGTCCGGTGACAGCCTCAGAGCAGGTCCATCGCGGTGTGCCGATCGTTCTCACCGTTCCACGGCCCTCCTAGAAACGCCACTCCAGGCTGCCGAAGAATGCCCGGGGCAGGGCGGGGTAGCCGGCGACCTCCTCGTATTTTCGGTCGAGGAGATTTTCCACCCGCACCTTCAAGATCAGATCGGGACGCAAGGCGTAGCTGGAATAGAAGCGGACGGTGGTGTAGCCGGCGAGCGGCATGGGCGTGTACGCGCCGTCGAGACGATTGGTCACCAGGTGGACTCCGGCGCCGGCCATCCACTGCTTCGTGATTTGGTATTCGCCGTCGGCGTCCAGCGTATGCCGCGGCCGGCGGATCAGCCGGGTATGGGTGACGGTGTAGCCCACCCGGAGCGTCGCCCGGGAGGTGATGCTGGCGCTGGCGGCCAGCTCCAGACCGCTGGTGGTGGCCCGGTCCACATTGACCTCCTGGCCGGCAAAAGTGACCGGATCGACCACCTCGTACTCGAGCAGGTCGCGGAAGCGATTCTCGAACCACGTCGCGCTCACGGTCGCGCGGCCGTCGGCGAGGTCCTGGTCGATGCCCACGTCCCA